>NZ_JBEORT010000009.1:0-124710 GCF_040302425.1 Streptomyces sp. NPDC126497 | reverse complement strand
GCAGGGTGGCGCCGATGTCGGAGGTGCGCGTGGTCGTCATCGACTGCACGGACACCGGGGCGTCCCCGCCCACCGCCACCGACCCGACCTGGATCTGCCGGCTCTTCCGGCGCTCGGCGAGCCTGGTCGGAACGGACGGCATGCCGAGAGAAATCGCAGTCATCTGCTGTGCAACCCCAAGTCGTGGATCAAGGTCCGGCTCCCCGTGAGCAGCGGGCTCCGGGCTCCGAGATTACGGCACCGGCCAACGCTCGGGCACATCGCTCCGGCAAACCCGTCCAAAGGGCGACGGCCCGGAACCCCAAGGGTTCCGGGCCGTCGTGAACGGCGGGCGCCGTGCCCCGGGGGGCTAGGAGATCCGCACCGGGTTCACCACGTCCGCGATCAGGACGAGGAGGGTGAAGCAGACGAAGATCCCGGCCACCACGTAGGCCACCGGCATCAGTTTCGCGACGTCGAACGGGCCGGGGTCGGGGCGGCGCAGCACCTTGGCGAGGTTGCGGCGCAGCGACTCCCACAGGGCGCCCGCGATGTGTCCGCCGTCGAGCGGCAGCAGCGGGAGCATGTTGAACAGGAACAGGGAGAGGTTGAAGCCGGCGAGCAGCATCACGAACATGGCGAGCTGCTGCGAGGCGGGGATGTCGAGGGTGGCGATCTCGCCGCCGACCCGGGCCGCGCCGACGACGCCCATCGGGGAGTCGGGTTCGCGGGGGCCGTCGCCGAAGGCCGCGTCCCACAGGGCGGGGATCTTGGACGGCAGGGCGGCGAGGGAGTCGACGGCGTCGCCGACCCGGTCGGTCATCCAGCTCACGGAGTCCCCGAAGTCCTGCTTGACGACGCCGGTGGCCGCGCTGAAGCCGAGGAAGCCGGCCTTGACGTACTCGCCCTCGACGTAGGCGCCGTTGCCGTCCTTCTTGGCGACCATGTTGGTGGCGATCGTCGCCCGGAGGGTGACCTCCCGGCCGTCGCGGTCGACGACGATCGGCACGGTCCTGCCCGCGCTGTCGCGGATGAGGTCGGAGAGGGTGGCCCAGTCGTCGGTCCTGACGCCGTCGAAGGCGACGATCCTGTCGTCGGCCCTCATCCCGGCGGCCGCGGCCGGGGACCGGGGGTCGGACTTCTTGCACTCGTCGCGGTTCTCGGTCTGCGAGATCACGCACTGCGAGACCGAGCTCACGGTGGTGGTCTGCTGCTGGATGCCGAAGCCCATCAGCACGATCAGGAACAGCACGACCGCGAGGATCAGGTTCATGAACGGGCCCGCGAACATCACGACGACCCGTTTCCACGGCTTGCGCGTGTAGAACAGGCGCTTCTCGTCGCCGGGCCGGAGCTCCTCGAAGGCGGCGGAGCGGGCGTCCTCGATCATGCCGCGCCACGGTGAGGTGGAGCGGGCCTCGAGGCGGCCGTCGGGGCCGGGCGGGAACATGCCGATCATCCGGATGTAGCCGCCGAACGGGATGGCCTTGACGCCGTACTCGGTCTCGCCCTTGTTGCGCGACCAGAGGGTCGGGCCGAAGCCGACCATGTACTGGGGCACGCGGATGCCGAACATCTTGGCCGTGGACAGGTGGCCCAGCTCGTGCCAGGCGATCGAGAACAGCAGGCCTGCCGCGAAGACGACTATGCCGAGGATGAACATCAGGGTCGTCATGCACGCGCCTCCGCGCTCGCCGTCCGGACTGTCAGTTCCCGGGCCCTCGTCCGGGCCCAGGTCTCCGCTTCGAGGACGTCCGACACGGTCAGTGGAGTTCCCGCCGCCGGGGTGCCGTGCTCCTCCACCACCCGGGTGACGGTCTCCATGATCCCGTTGAAGGGCAGCGCGCCGGCGCGGAACGCCTCCACGCACTCCTCGTTCGCGGCATTGAACACCGCCGGGGCGGTTCCCGCGAGTTCGCCGACGTGCCGGGCGAGGTTCACCGAGGGGAAGGCTTCGTTGTCGAGGGGGAAGAACTCCCAGGTGGACGCCTTGCTCCAGTCGAAGACCGGGGCGGCGTCGGGGATGCGTTCGGGCCAGCCGAGGCCGATGGCGATGGGCCCGCGCATGTCGGGGGGCGTCGCCTGGGCCAGTGTCGACCCGTCCGTGAACTCGACCATCGAGTGGACATACGACTGCGGGTGCACGACGACCTCGATGCGGTCGAAGGGAATGTCGTACAGCAGGTGCGCCTCGATGACCTCCAGGCCCTTGTTGACGAGGGTCGCGGAGTTGATCGTGATGACCGGGCCCATGGCCCAGGTGGGGTGCGCGAGGGCGTCCTCGACGGTGACGTCCGCCAGCTGCTCCCTGGTGCGGCCGCGGAAGGGGCCGCCGGAGGCGGTGACGACGAGCTTGCGCACATCGGCCCGGGTGCCGGCGGCCAGCGCCTGGAAGAGGGCGGCGTGCTCGGAGTCGACCGGGATGATCTGGCCCGGCTCGGCGAGCGCCTTGACCAGCGGGCCGCCGACGATGAGCGACTCCTTGTTGGCGAGCGCGAGGGTGCGGCCCGCCTCCAGGGCGGCGAGGGTCGGGGCGAGACCGATGGAGCCGGTGATGCCGTTGAGCACGGTGTGGCAGTCGGAGGCGGCGAGGTGGGTGGCCGCGTCCTTCCCGGCCAGGATCTCGGGCAGCGGCTCCCCCGCCCCGTACTGCGCGGACAGCGCCTCGCGCAGCGCCGGCACGACGTCCTCGCGGGCGACGGCGACCGTGCGCACCCGCAGTCGGCGGGCCTGCTCGGCGAGGAGGGCGACCCGGCCGCCGTGGGCGGACAGGGCGGTGACCCGGAAGCGGTCGGGGTTGCGCAGCACGAGGTCGATGGCCTGGGTGCCGATCGACCCGGTGGAGCCGAGGATCACCACGTCCTTCGGTCCGTCTCCCGCCACGGGGTCGTAGACGAGGTGCGGGTCGGCGAGGGGGGCTGGAGCGTCGGTCATGGACCCCATTGTGTCGGGTCGCGCGCACGGCCGGGGCCCCGCCCCGGAGGCCCGGTGCGTGCCCTCACGGGGAGGGGAGGCCCCGGTTTCCCGGTGCGTCCCCTCCCCGCCGTGCGCGCGGATCAGCGGACCGGCCGGTGGGCGTTCTCCCGCCGCGAGGGGCCGGGGGTGGCGTCGGCGATCCAGGGGCCGTCGTCGGAGGGGTCGATGACGCCCTGCTCCAGCCACTCGTAGGTGCCGGAGAGCACGCCCTTGACGACCTTGCGGTCGAGGTCGTCGGTGTTGGTCCACAGCCGGCCGAAGAGCTCCTCGACGCGGATGCGGGCCTGGCGGCAGAAGGCGTCGGCGAGCTGGTAGGCCTCGCGGCCGTTCTCGCCCCGGCGGCGCAGGAGTTCGGCCCGCACGCAGGCGGCGCTCATGGCGAACAGTTCGGCGCCGATGTCGACGATCCGGCCCAGGAAGCCCTGCTTGGTCTCCATCCTCCCCTGCCAGCGGGACATGGCGTAGAAGGTGGAGCGGGCGAGCCTGCGGGAGGCGCGCTCGACGTAGCGCAGGTGCGGGGAGAGGTCGACGCCGTGCTTGAACCCGCCGTACGCGCCGGGGAGCTGTCCGGGTCCGGCGACGAGCTTCGGCAGCCACTTGGCGTAGAAGAGGCCCGCGCCGGCGCCCGCCCGCGCCTTGTCGCCGAGGGACTTCTCGGGGTCGATCAGATCGCCGGCGACCGAGAGGTGGGCGTCGACGGCCTCGCGCGCGATCAGCAGGTGCATGATCTCCGTGGAGCCCTCGAAGATGCGGTTGATGCGCAGGTCGCGCAGCATCTGCTCGGCCGGGACCGCCCGCTCGCCGCGCGCCCGCAGCGACGCGGCGGTCTCGAAGCCGCGTCCGCCGCGGATCTGGACCAGTTCGTCGGCCATCAGCCAGGCCATCTCGGAGCCGTACAGCTTGGCGAGGGCGGCCTCGATGCGGATGTCGTTGCGGTCCTCGTCGGCCATCTGCGAGGAGAGGTCGACCACGGCCTCCAGGGCGAAGGTGGTGGCCGCGATGAACGCGATCTTGGAACCGACGGCCTCGTGCAGCGCCACCGGCTTGCCCCACTGCTCCCGGGCCGCCGACCACTCTCGGGCGATCTTCAGGCACCACTTGCCGGACCCGACGCACATCGCGGGCAGGGAGAGCCGTCCGGTGTTGAGCGTGGTCAGGGCGATCTTCAGACCCTGTCCCTCCTCGCCGATGCGGTGGGCGGCGGGGACCCGGACCCGGTGGAAGCGGGTGACGCCGTTCTCCAGTCCGCGCAGGCCCATGAAGGCGTTGCGGTTCTCCACGGTGACGCCCTCGGAGGCCGCCTCGACCACGAACGCGGTGATGCCGCCCCGGTGGCCCTCGGACTTCGGTACCCGCGCCATGACCACGAGGAGGTCGGCGACCACGCCGTTGGTGGTCCACAGCTTCACGCCGTCCAGGACGTACTCGTCGCCCTCGGGGACGGCGGTGGTGGCCAGGCGGGCCGGGTCCGAGCCCACGTCCGGCTCGGTGAGCAGGAAGGCCGAGATGTCGGTGCGGGCGCAGCGCGGCAGGAAGGTCTCCTTCTGCTCCCGCGTGCCGAAGATCTTCAGCGGCTGCGGGACGCCGATCGACTGGTGCGCGGAGAGGAGTGCGCCGATCGCCGGGCTGGCGGAGCCGACCAGGGCGAGGGCCTTGTTGTAGTACACCTGGGTGAGGCCGAGGCCGCCGTACTTGGTGTCGATCTTCATGCCGAAGGCGCCGAGCTCCTTGAGCCCGGCGATCACGTCGTCGGGGATCAGGGCGTCGCGCTCGATCCGGGCGCCGTCGATCTTCGTCTCGCAGAAGTCGCGGAGCTTGGCGAGGAACTCCTCGCCGCGCTGGACGTGCTCGTCGGCGGGCAGGGGGTGGGGGTGGATCAGGTCGAGCCGGAAGCGGCCGAGGAACAGTTCCTTGGCGAAGCTGGGCTTGCGCCAGTCCTGTTCCCGGGCGGCCTCCGCCACCTGGCGGGCCTCCCGTTCGGTGACCGTGGGCCGGGACGGGGACTCGGGTACTGCGGACATGAGGGTCACCTCGCCGCGAAGAGGACGATGTCATTGCATGACCGATGAGTGCTACTCGATCGTATGTACCCGATCCGTAGCCGCCCCGCCACCCTTCGTGCGGCCGCGCGGCCCACGCTCCCGCGCTTCGGCGGGCGGGCCGCGATGGGGGAGAATTCCTCCGGCGCCCGTGCGGCCCGATCCGACTGCGGAGAAAGCCGTCGAAGCGCTTCGACAGCCTATGGACACCCGTCCTCCTGTGGGACTACTGTCGAACCACCCTCACCTGCCCCTATACGTTGCGCGCACTGTCGAAGCGCTTCACACGCTTGGAGACTGGATGGTCACCCTCGCCGAGGTCGCCCAGCACGCCGGAGTCTCCGCGAGCACGGTGAGCTATGTCCTCAGCGGCAAGCGGTCCATCTCCGTGAACACCCGGCAACGGGTCGAGCGGAGCATCCGTGAGCTCGGGTACCACCCGAACGCCGGGGCCCGCGCCCTGGCCAGCAGCAGGTCGAACATCATCGCGCTGATGGTCCCGCTGCGCACGGACATGTACGTGCCGGTGATGATGGAGATCGCCATCGCGGTGGCCACCACGGCCCGCACCCACGGGTACGACGTGCTGCTGCTCACCGGCGAGGAGGGCCCGGACGCGGTGCGCCGGGTCGCGGGCAGCGGACTGGCCGACGGCATGATCCTGATGGACGTCGAACTCGACGACGAGCGGCTGCCGCTGCTGCGGGAGACCGACCAGCCGGCGGTGCTGATCGGGCTGCCCGCCGACACCACCGGTCTGACCTGCGTGGACCTCGATTTCAAGGCCACCGGCGCGCTGTGCGTGGAGCACCTGGCCGAGCGGGGGCACCGGGACGTGGCCGTCATAGGCGAGGCCCCGGCGGTCTACGAACGGCACACCGGTTTCGCCGAGCGCACCCTGGACGGGCTGCGCACCCGCGCGCGCGAGCTGGGGCTGCGGCTGCTGCACCGGCCGTGCGGGGGCGGGTACGACGCGATGGCCGTGACGCTCGCCCGGATCCTCGACGAGCGCCCCGGCACCACGGGCTTCGTCGTGCAGAACGAGGCGGCGGTCGAACCGCTGCTCGCCCTGCTGCGCCAGCAGGGGCGGGCCGTGCCCGAGGACGTCTCGGTGGTCGCGGTCTGCCCGGAGCAGGTCGCCGTGCAGGCCTCGGTGCGGCTGACGTCGGTCGCGGTCCCCGCGCAGGAGATGGGCCGGCTCGCCGTGGAGCAGCTGGTCGCCAAGCTCGGCGGGCGGGGCGGCGACGAGGTCGTGCTGATCGCACCCGAACTGACGGTCCGCGCGAGCTCGGGCCCGGCGCCCGCCCCGTAGCCGGCCGCGCGCGAAGGGGCCGGTCCCGCTGGGACCGGCCCCTCGACGCGATCCGCGCCGGGTCAGCCGCCGCTGACCGTCAGGTTGTTGGTGCGGAAGTCCAGCCCGCCGGCCGACGAGGTGATCTCGTAGCCGAACTGCACGTCACCGATGGTCTCGTTGCCCATCCACCCCTTGGTGTCCTTGATCCACTTCAGGATCGGGAGGATGTTGACGGTGCCGGAGTTCGAGTCCGAGGTGCGCAGGAACGAGAAGACCTCGTTGGCGCCGTTGGTCCCCTTGTACACGTTCCAGGTGTGGCCGCCGAGGCTCACGGTTCCCTGCGGGCTGCCGAGCGGGCCCACCGCCCCGTTGTGGTTGACCCAGAGCATGATCTCGTAGTCGTAGTCCGTGTCCCAGATGTCGTACGAGGTGTTGTACGCGCCCGAGGACGGGACGGTGACGTTGTAGCTGCTGGTGAGCGACGTGAGGGAGGTGATCGACTTGTTGATCACCTTCTTGGAGTTCGGGTAGGACTTGATGCCGCCGGTGTTGGGATGGTCGGCCCACACGCCCCAGTTGGTGCCGGAGTTGGCCCAGACGCACTGGGCGCCTGCGCCGGAGCCCCAGATGTTGTTGTAGAGGGTGTAGCCGTTCAGGCCGGTGTTGCCCCACTGGTCGCAGGAGTTCCAGACGGCGGCGTGGGCGGGGGCGGAGGCGAGGCCGACCGTCGCGCCGAGCGCGAGGGCGGGCGCCAGCAGGACCTTGGTGATCCTGCTCGAGATGCTTGTTGCCATGGCGTTCCTTCCATGGGTGGGGGGAATCACGGGGAGGTCACCGCGCCTTCGGGGTGAGGACGCGGTCTTCTCCGGCGACGAGGTCGAGCGGCTCGGCGCCGGCGGAAGTCCACAGGTCGATGCGGTGGGTGCGGGTGGGCCGCAGGACGGCGGTGGCGCCGTCCGGGGACCAGGTGAGGTCGAGCGAGGCGCCGAAGCGGGTGCGGATCCCGCGCAGCGCGCCGCTCGGGTACGCCGGGAGCGGCGCCGGCAGCAGGACCAGCCGGTCGGGGGTGGACTGGACGAGCGCCTCGATCAGCACGGCGGGCAGGGTGTGGGCGGCGTCGGCGTTGTAGACGTGGCGGTGCGGGTAGTGCGCGCTCATCAGGGAGGCGTGGAAGAAGTCGCCGTCGAGGACCTGGCCGAGCGCGTGGGCGACCCGCCCGCCGTCCCGCAGGCGGGCCGCGATCAGCGCGTGGTGCAGATGGCCGTGCGCGGAGTCGTTCTCGGCGCCGCGCAGTTCCAGGGCGCGGTGGGCGGCGGCGGCCAGCTCCGGGGTGTCGTAGGGGGTGATCTCGTCCAGCGGCCAGACGCCGTAGAGGTGGCTGAGGTGGCGGTGGTCGTAGGAGTCCTCCAGACCGGGCCACGCCCATTCGGCGAGCGCGCCGTCGGCGTTGATCCGGTGCGGGGGCAGCCGGTCGGCGAGCGCCCGCCAGCGGTCGGCGTGCTCCGGGTGGTACGCGGCGGCGGTCCGCAGGGCGTGCCGGGCCGCGGAGAGGTCCATGGCCGCGTTGACGGCGCCCCAGCTCGCGTTGGCGGGCCGGTTCTCGGGCGAGTAGGAGGGGACGACGACCGGCCGCCCCTCACCGTCGGTGCGGGTGAGGAAGTCCTCGTAGAACAGGGCGACCTCGGCGAGCGCGGCGGCGGTGCGCGGATCGCGTTCACCGCGGGTCTCGTCGTGGTCGACGAGGGGCTTGAGCAGCCAGTCGGCGCCGGCGGTCCACAGGTGCAGCGGGTACTCGCGGCTGAAGTGGTACGAGTGCCCCGACTCGCCGTCGCTGTGGGCGGGCGCGACGACGCCCCGGGCGCCGAAGACCGCGCGGGCGTTGTCCCGCCAGTCGGGCAGCTGCCGCTGGATCAGCGCGGCCAGGGCCTCGGTGACCTCGGGGAGGGCCGCCGCGGCGGCGGAGGCGGTCTGCAGGTTGAGGTTGGCGTCGTTGGTGAAGGCGCCGGACCAGGCGGTGTCCCAGTCACCGGTCCACAGGCCGGTGAGGCGGGGCGGGAACAGGCCGCTGGAGGACAGCAGGTGGTAGCGGCCGGCCGCGAAGAGCCTCTCGAGCAGGGCGGCGCTGCGCGGCCGGGCGAGCAGCTCGGAACCCGGCAGGGCGCGTTCGTCCGGGTCGGCGGCCAGGTCGAGGGTGACCCGTTCGTAGGCGGTGCGGTGCGGGGGCAGGTGGCGGGCGAGGAGGTCGTCGTACCAGGACCCGGGCGCGTCGTCGAGCAGGGCGCGCAGGGCGCGGCCCTCGGCGACCACGTCGATTTCCCCGGTGTGCCGCCGCACCCGGGTGAGCAGCAGCACGGACCGGGCGCCCTCGACGCGCACGCCCGGCGGGGCGAGCGCCGTCCGGCCGCCGGTGACGGCGACCAGGGTGACGCCGGTGCAGGCGAGGTCGCTGCCCGGGTAGCGGGCGCGCAGGCTCAGCAGGGCGCCCTCGGGGGTGAGCACGGCTCCGTGGCCGACGCCCAGGCCGGTGGGGGCGCCCGGGAGGCGGTGGTCCAGGGAGACCTCGAGGGCGAGTCCGGGGCCGGTGACGTGCTGGACGACCACGTCGTCGGCGCGGGAGACGAAGACCCGGCTGGTCCGGTCGGCGCGGGTGGCCTCGGCGACGCCGGTGGCGAAGTCGAGCGTACGGCGGTATCCGCCCGGGTCCGGGTCGCCGTCCGGGCGGCGCACCCGGATCTGGAAGGCGGGGTGGAAGGGCCGCACCCACTGGAGCGGGCGGCCGTCGGTGAAGCCCTCGGCGGCGGTCGGGTCGCCGGCGAGCAGCCGGTCCTGGAGGCCGGGCAGTTCCCCGGCCAGCCGGGGCGGCAGCCGGTTGTGGTCGGCGCCCTCGCCCGGACGGACGAGGGTGTGGTGGGTGACGACGGTCCGGTCGTCGTCCGGGTCGCCGAACACGAGGGCGCCGTGGCGGCCGTTGCCGCTCAGGAAGGCGTCCTCCCAGCGGGCGGCCGGCCGTGGTTCCCAGGTGCCGTGGACGGGGGTGGCGCTCATGCGGCGAGCACCGCCACGCCGTAGCGGGCGAGGGTGATCCGGTCGGTCACGGTGGTCTCCGTCAGCAGGTCGTGGTGGGTTCCCGGAACGTCGACGGTGACCGGCTCGCGGTCGTGGTTGAGCAGGAACAGCAGGTCCCCGCGGCGGACCGCCTCGACTCCGTCCGGGAGTCCGTCGAGCACCGGCCGCACGCCCGCGCCGGTGGCGACGCGGGTCAGCAGCGCGCGTAGCGCCTCCGGTTCGGGGAGCGTCGAGACGTACCAGGCGCGGCCCTTGCGCAGCACGGCGGGCAGTCCGTCGAGTTCCCCGCCCTTGTAGGGGACGGTCTCGTCGGCGGTGCCGTCGGGCTCCAGTTCCTCGGACCACAGGGTGCCGCGCAGACCGTCCCCGCACACGGCGGTCTCCCCCGGTTCCAGCGGCCACCACTCGTGCAGGGTGCGGATGCCGAAGAGTTCCCGCAGCCGGGCGTCCATGCCGCCGGGCCGCACCCGGTCGTCCTGGTCGGCGACGCCGGTCAGGAAGCCGCAGACCAGGGTGCCGCCGCCGCGCACGTAGGCGAGCAGGTTGTCGACGGCCGTGTCGGTGAGGAGGTAGAGCTGTGGGACGACGACGAGCCGGTAGCCGGTCAGGTCGTGTTCGGGGTGGGCGAAGTCGGTGGTGAGGTGGGCCTGCCAGAGGGCGCGGTGCCAGGCGCTCAGGACCCGCGGGTGGTCGACCTCGTGGGAGGGCCGGGCCTCCTGGTCCCCGGCCCACCAGGAGTGCCAGTCGTGCAGCACGGCGACGTCGGCGGTGATCCGGCCGCCGGCGGTGTGCGGGGCGATCCGGGCGAGGTCCGCGCCGAGCTGCTTGACCTCCTGGTACGTGCGTCCCTGCTCGCCGGCGTGGCCGACCATCCCGGAGTGGAACTTCTCGGCGCCCTGCCGGGACTGGCGCCACTGGAAGTAACAGACGGCGTCGGCGCCGCGCGCCACGGCCTGGAGGGACCACAGCCGGTTGAGGCCGCGCGGCTTGGGGCGGTTCACCCGGCGCCAGTTGACCGGCCCGGCCGCCTGCTCCATCAGCATCCACGGGCCGCGGGCCTGGGAGCGGGTCATGTCCTGGACCAGGGCGCCGCTCTGGGCGCCGAGCGGGTCGCGCGGGTCGGGGTAGAGGTCGACGGAGACGACGTCCTCCTCCTCGGCCCAGCGCCAGGCGTCCTGCCCCGCCCACAGCGGCATGAAGTTGGTGGTGACCGGCAGGTGCGGGGTGTGCCGGCGGACGATGTCGCGTTCGGCGGTGTAGCACTCCAGGAGCATGTCGGAGGTGAAGCGCTTGAAGTCCAGCACCTGGGTGGGGTTCTTCAGGTAGTGCGCGTGGCGGGGCGGCAGCACCTCGGCCCAGTCGCCGTAGCCCTGGCTCCAGAAGGCGGTGCCCCAGGCGGTGTTGAGGGCGTCGAGGGAGCCGTAGCGGTGGCGCAGCCAGACCCGGAAGCGGGCGGCGGCCTCGTCGCCCCAGTCGTAGGTGCAGTACTCGTTGTTGATGTGCCACAGGGTGAGGGCGGGGTGGGTGCCGTAGCGGGCGGCCAGGTCCTCGGTGATGGCGGCGGCGTACCGGCGGTAGGTGGCGCTGGAGTGCGAGAAGTGCTGGCGTCCGCCCCACCACTCGGTCCGGCCCTCCGCGTCCCGGGGCAGGGTGTCCGGGTGGAGGTGGCCCATCCAGGGCGGCGGGGAGGCGGTCGGGGTGGCGAGGACGACCCCGACGCCGTTGTCGTGCATCAGGTCCATCAGCCGGTCGAGCCAGCCGAAGTCCCGCTCCCCGGGCCGGGGTTCGAGCTTCGACCAGGAGAAGACACCGAGGGTGACGGAGTTGACCCCGGCCTCCTTCATCAGCCGGACGTCCTCGTGCCAGACCTCCTCGGGCCACTGCTCGGGGTTGTAGTCGCCGCCGTAGAGGAGGCGGCCGCGGGTGACGTCGCTCAGGTCCGGCATCAGACGGGCTCCCCGTACTGGATGCCGCGCCCGTTGGTGGCGAGGTAGACCCGGCCGTACACGCGCGGGTCGCCGGTGACGGTCTCGCCGGTCCAGCCCCACTGGTGGTCGTCGTCGTTGATCCGCACCCAGGTCCTCGCCCCGTCGTCGGAGCGGTACACGGCGGTGACGGCCTCGACGGAGCCGACCTGGTAGATCGCCGGGTAGTCGGCGCCGGCGGCGGCCTTGCCGAAACCGAGGGTGTGGGAGGAGCGGCAGCTGTCGACCCTGGTGAAGGTCGCGCCGCCGTCGGTGGACCGGTGGAGCCCGTTCCCCTTGGCGCTCAGCCACAGGTCGCCGCTGCGGCCGGGCGCCGCGACCAGCTTGAACTGGCTGTCACCGGAGGGCAGTCCGGTCGCCCGGGCGGTGAAGGAACGGCCGGCGTCGGTGCTGGCGAGCAGCGTTCCCGTGTCGGTGTCGTACGCGTAGAAGAGCGTCGGGTCGGCCGGGTCGGCGACCGGGGTGGCGCCCTTCGGGAAGGAGGGGATCTCGGACCAGGTGGCGCCGTTGTCCGCCGAGCGGTGGGCCGGGTACCTGGTGCCGTCCCAGTGCACGAAGGACCACAGGAGCACGCTGCCGTCGGCGTTGGCGGCGATCGGCCCCGGCGCGTCCTTGGCGAGGGGGGGCTGGGCCGCGAAGGGCGCCCAGGTCCGCCCGCCGTCGTGGGAGTACGCGCCGTTGCCGTGGTCTCCCCAGCCCGTCCGGACGACGTACGCCGGTCTGCGCGCGGCCTGCGCGAGTCCCGTCGCCGACCCGAAGACGGGGTTCGTCGCCATGCCCCGCGCCGGGGACGAGGTGAGGCGCTCGTGGTACATCACCCCGATGTCCCGCGCCCCGCTGATCAGGTGCGCCCTCCCGGTCGGGGGCGAGACCAGCTGGGTCACGGACGCCTCCTCCAGGCCGCGGACCCGCGGGGTCCAGCGGCGCAGGTCGCGGGTGGCGTAGAGGGTGGCGCCGGTGCCGTACACGACGTGCCGCGCATCGTACGGGTCGAGGGCGAGCGCCTGGATCCACCAGCCGAACTTGGGCTCGTCCCCGCCCCACTTCAGGTAGGGCGTCTCGGACACGTCGAGGACGGCGGTGTCCTTCAGCGAGCGCCAGCTGCGTCCGCCGTCGGTGGACCGGTACAGGGTGTCGACCGCCGCCCAGCGGTTGTTGGTGGAGACGACGACGGTGCCGGGACGGCGGGCGTCCACGGCGACCCCGCCGTAGCCGAAGGTGTCGGCGGAACCTTCCTCCGTCGTCCCGCCCGGCTTCACCGGGGTGACCTCGGTCCACGTGCCGCCGGTGGTGCGCAGCTTGTGCACGCTGCCGTCGGACTGGCCGTTGGGGCCGGGCGCGTCGGCGTAGGTCACGTACAGCTCGTGGGCGTGCCGGTCGTAGGCGGCCCGGATCGGCACGCGGGCGGCGGTGCCGGACGGCTGCCCCGGGACCGCCTCCCAGGTGGTGCCGTCAGAGGTACGGAACAGGTTCGCGCCTGCGCCGTCGCCCCAGCCGGCGTAGACGGCGCGCCCGGCGGCGACGAGGAGGGTGACGCCCTGGCCGGTGGCGGACGGGGTGGCCGGGAATCCGCTCACCGGCGCCCAGGTGGCGCCCCGGTCGGTGGACCTGAGCAGCCCGTCGTGCCGGGTGCCGAGCCACAGGGTGTCGCTGTCGCGCGGGTCCACGAGGAGCCGCTCCCCCGCGCCCCGGCCGTCCTCGTTGGCGCCGAGCTTCACGGTGAGGTCGGTGCGCCGCCAGGTGGCGCCGCGGTCGTCCGAGCGCAGCACGGCACCGTTGCTCCCCCACGACTGGGCGTAGGTGCCGCAGGCGAGGTACAGCCGGTCCGGGTGGGCGGGGTCGACCGCCATCGCCTCGACGCCGAGCAGGTTCCAGTCGTCCCACCCGATGTGGTCGAGCAGCGGGATCCAGCGGTCGCGCCGGTCGTCCCAGCGGTAGGCGCCCCCGATGTCGGTCCGGGCGTAGGCGAGGCCGCGCACCCGGGGGTGGAACAGCACACCGGTGATGAACCCGGTCCCGCCGACGACGACGTTGCGCCAGCGGTAGGCGGAGGACCCGGCGGCCTCCGCCCGGCCGCCGAGGGCGGGAACACCGGCGACGGCGGCGCCGGCCGCCGCTCCGGCAAGAACGGCACGCCGACTCAAGGAAGACGCGAACATGACAGAACCTCGCCTGTGAGGGGGGTGAGTGGAGAAACCGGAGGGGCGCGGGGCTGTGTCCGGTGTGCGGCTCCGCCGCGTGGGCGCGACCAGCCACGACGGACCCGCGGCCCATTGACCGCGCAGCCCCGCAACCAAGGACGTCAACCCTTGACGGCCCCCGTGAGCATGCCCTTCTTGAAGTGCTTCTGGACGAACGGCGACAACACGGCCACCGGCAGCAGCGCCATCACCATGACGGCCATCTGCACGGCCAGACCGGACAGCTCACCGGTCTTGATCGCCTGGCCCAGGCCGACCGGCGCCTCCTGCTTCTGCACCAGCTGGATCATGACGTTCTGCAGCGGCAGCATGTCCTGGTCGTTCAGGTACAGGGAGGCGTTGAACCAGGCGCTCCAGTAGCCGACGGCGTAGAACAGCGTGATCACCGCGACGACCGCGCGGGAGAGCGGCAGCACGATCTGCCTCAGGATGCGCAGGTCCCCGGCGCCGTCGATGCGGGCGCTGTCGATCAGTTCCTGCGAGATGCCCATGAAGAAGCCGCGCAGCACCAGGATGTTGAAGACGCTGATCGCGCTGGGCAGGATCAGCGCGAGGTAGGTGTCCGTCAGGCCCAGGGACTGCACCAGCAGGTAGGTGGGGATGAGGCCGGCGCTGAAGAACATCGTGGCCAGCAGCACCATGAGGATCCAGCGGTGGCCCAGCGAGCCGCTGCGGGACAGTCCGTAGGCGCACAGCACCGACACCGTCATGGAGAAGAGGGTGCCGACGAGGGTGATGCCGATGCTGACGAGCGCGGCCCGGGTGACCTGGCCGCCGCCGAGCAGCTCCTGGTAGGCGACGAAGGTGATGTCCGTCGGGATCATCACCAGTCCGCCGGCCTCGTCGATGGCCTTGCGCGTGGACAGGCTGGTGACCACGACGATCCACAGCGGGAACAGGATGGCCAGACAGGCGAGGAGCAGGATCAGCCCCTTGCCGGCGAGCCCGGCCCGGCTGGGCTTCTCCTCCCACACCGGCCGGGGCGGGGCCGCCCAGCGGCCGGGCGTGCGCGCGGGCTTGTCGATGACGGCGGTCACTTCTTGTACACCCCCTGCTCGCCCATGAGATGGGCCACCTTGTTCGCTATCAGGACCAGGCCGAGACTGATGACGCCCTTGACGAGTCCCGCGGCGGCCGCGTAGCCGAAGTCCTGGTTGCGCACGCCGTTCCACCACACGAAGGTGTCGAGGACCTCCGCGGCGTCCGGTCCGACCATGTCGCGTTGCAGCAGGATCTGTTCGAAGCCGACCGTCAGGGCGTCGCCGACGCGCAGCACCAGCAGCAGGGCGATCACCGGGCGCAGCGCGGGCAGCGTGACGTGCCACATGCGGCGCCAGCGGTTGGCGCCGTCCATCGCGGCGGCCTCGTACAGGTCGGGGCTGACCGAGGCCAGCGCGGCGAGGAAGACGATGATCCCCCAGCCGGCGTCCTTCCACACGCTCTGCGCGGTGACCAGGAACTTGAAGGTCTCCGGGTCGGTCATCAGGCTGAGTCCGTCGTACCCGTGGTCGCGCAGCACCTGGGACAGCAGTCCGGCGCCGCCGAACAGCTGCTGGAAGACGGCGACGACCAGCACCCACGAGAAGAAGTGCGGCAGGTAGAGGACGGCCTGCGAGATCGCCCGCACCCGGGGCCTGACCACGCTGTTGATGAGCAGCGCGAGCAGGATGGGGACCGGGAAGTACAGCACCAGCTGGAGGAAGAACAGCACCAGTGTGTTCTGCACCGCGTTCCAGAAGGCGGAGTCCTCGAAGATGCGCTGGAAGTTCTCCAGGCCCACCCAGGGGCTGTGCAGGATGGAGACGACCCCGTTGTCACTGATGTAGGGGTCGTACTCCTGGAACGCGACGACGTTGCCGAGGATCGGCACGTAGTTGAAGAGCAGTACCAGCAGCACGGCCGGCAGCGTCATCAGCAGCAGGACGCGGTCGCGTCGGAACCTCAGCCGGAGGCTGAGCTTCCCGGCGGGTGGCTTCTTCGTGGCCCCGGGGGCGCCGCCGTGCGCCGCCGGGGGGTTCTCCTTCGCTTCGGCCTCGGTGTCGGTCCGAGGCACCGTGCTGTGGGACACGGCGGTTCTCCTTGCCTCGGTACCCGGTCAGCCGGCCGCCGAGCCGTTCTCGTCGAGGATCTTCTTGTACCAGTCGCGGAGCTCGTCGCCGCCCTTGCTCCTCCAGTCGGAGACGGCCTGCTGCACGTCGCTGACCTTCTTGCGGCCGCGGATGACGTCGTCCTCCAGCTGCTCGAAGTCGTTGGAGAGGTTGGTCCAGCGGGCGGGCTCGGTGATCTGCATGCCGTAGAAGGCCGACTTCCTGGTGAAGGCGCCCATCCGCTGCTGCCACTCCACCTGGCCCCTGGCGACCTCGGGGAAGTCGGGGTGGGCGATGGTCGGGGCGGGGCTCGCGACCATCACGTAGGCGTTCATCACGTCGATGTTGCCCTGGTCGGTCTTGGTGGGCACACCGTCCTTGACGGTGTAGTGGGTGCCCTCCACGCCGTAGTTGGTGGCCATGTACTCCTTGGTGCCGTACGGCGCGGCGGTGACGTTGGCGACCGCCAGCACGTCGCGGATCACGGCCTCGGAGGCCTTCTTGTTGACGAAGGCGAAGATGCCGGCCGGGTTCTTGGCCCACAGCGTGGGGTCACCGCCGTCGTGGCCGAAGATGTCCATGCCCCAGATCTTGAAGTCGGGGTTCTGGGTGGCCTGTTCGGCGGTGCGGCTCCACCACTGCGACATGTCCTGGTTGTAGATGAGGAACTCGCCGGCGGCGAACTTGGGGCCGGGGTCGCTGGCGTTGCTCTTGCCCAGCTTGGCGTCGGGGTGCACCACGCCGGCGGCGAACAGCTTGCGCGTCCACTCCAGGGCCTCGAGGTACTCCTCGGTCTCGATGCGGTAGACCAGCTTGCCGTCGGCCAGGTTCCAGCCGAGCGACTTCTCCTCGCCGGAGAGCACGCCGAAGGCGTTGAAGGCGGTCCACTTCATGTCCAGGCAGGCCCAGCGCTTGGCCTTGGCGCTGGTGGCGTCCTTGGCCAGCTCCATGAACTCGTCGCACGAGCGGGGGACCTCGTAGCCCTCCTTCTCGAAGATGTCCTGACGGTAGAGCGGGACGATGCCGGTGACGTACGAGGACGGCATGGGCAGGCCGCGCAGCTTGCCGCCGAAGATGGACCGCTGCCAGGCGTCGGTGGGGATCGCCGCGAGGTTCGGGTAGTCCTTGACGGCGTCGCCGGACAGGTACGGGCCGAGGTCGGCGAACTTGCCGATGATGGCGCTGGGGATCTTGCCCGTCATGTTCCAGCCGGGCACGACCACCACGTCGGGCACCTCGCTGGAGGCGAGGACGGCGCCGAGCTTCTGGTCGTAGGTGTTGCCGTCCTGGTTCCGCCAGACCACGTCGACGCCGATGAGGTCGTTCATCGAGGTGTAGTAGGCGTTGTCGTCCTTGGGCGGGGAGCCCCAGAACGGCGACATGATCGTGACCTTGCCGCCCTTGCCGAGCTTCTTCGGCACCGACGTCTTCAGGCCCGCCAGGTCGAGCTTGCCGGTGAAGCCGACCGCGGAACCGTTCTTGCTGGGGATGTCGGGCGTGACCACGTTGCTCGCCACGTACGCCGGGAGGATCTTCTTGGCGTCCTTGCCCGACGTGGTGCCGTCCCGCGAGCCTCCGTCGGAGCCGCCGCACGCGGCGAGCAGCGGCATTCCTCCGGCCACCGCTGCGGTGGCGACCGCCGTGGAGGCGAGGAAGCTTCTCCGGCTCGGCCCGGAGGAGGTGGGGGCGGCGTTCGGCGTCATTGCGTCAACCCTTCATGGCGCACCAGGACACCCGGCGGTGGCCGTCGGCTGCGGTGTCTTCAGTGGAACTGGCTGAGCCGAAGCGGTGGTTCGGCGGAAGGTGCGCCGGAAAGGCGGGCCTCTCAGTCGAAGCGCTTCGATGTTGCTGCGAGGTTAAGTGAACACCCAGGGGCACACAAGGGTCACATCCAAGATTCCTCGGATGTATGCACGATCGCGATGCAGCCATCATGTCCATGGATCACTCGCGAGGCGTTGGATCCGGTGCCCTGGATCCCTTGACACCCACCCCTGCCCCGAATGAGCATCGAAGCGCTTCGAAAGCGCCTCGCCGCTCCATCCCGAGGGGAACTCCACGTGACCGCACCAACGCCGCCCACGCCGTCTTTCCGCGATACGACCCTGCCGTTCGCGAAGCGCATCGACGACCTCCTGTCGCGGCTCACCCTCGACGAGAAGATCGGATTTCTGCACCAGTTCGCGCCGGCCGTCGAGCGTCTGGACGTCGCCGCCTTCCGCACCGGACAGGAGGCCCTGCACGGTGTCGCCTGGATGGGCCCGGCGACGGTGTTCCCGCAGGCCGTCGGCCTGGGCGCCACCTGGAACGAGGAACTGGTGCGCCGGGTGGGCGAGGCGGTGTCCCGGGAGGTCCGCGCCATGCGCGCCCGCGACGAGCGCGTCGGCCTCAACGTCTGGGCGCCGACCGTCAACCTGTTGCGCCACCCCCTGTGGGGCCGCAACGAGGAGGGCTACTCCGAGGACCCGAAGCTCACCTCGGCGATCGCCACCGCCTACACCCACGGCCTGCGCGGTGACCATCCGGTGTACTGGCGCACCGCCCCCGTCCTCAAGCACTGGCTGGCGCACAACAACGAGACGGAGCGCGACACCACCTCCAGCTCCGTCCGCCCGCGGGTGCTCCACGAGTACGACCTGCGCGCCTTCCGCGAGTCCGTCGAGGCGGGCACGGTGGCCGGCGTGATGCCGGCGTACAACCTGGTCAACGGCCGCCCGAACCACGTGTCGCCGTATCTGCGCGAGCAGTTGCGCACCTGGACCGAACAGGACCTGCTGGTCTGCTCGGACGCCGGAGCGCCGTCCAACCTGGTCGACTCCGAGCACTACTTCGACACCCACGAGGAGGCCACCGCGGCGGCCCTGCGGGCCGGGGTCGACAGCTTCACCGACCACGGCACCGACAGCTCGACGATCATCGGACGTGTCCGGGGCGCGCTGGAGCGGGGCCTGCTGACGGAGGCCGACGTCGACACGGCCGTACGCCGTCAGCTCTCGGTGCGGTTCCGGCTCGGCGAGTTCGACCCGGGCGCGGACCCGTACGCCGGGGAGCAGCCCTTCGACACCCCGGAGCACCGGGCGCTCGCCCGGGAGGCCGCCGAGCAGGCGGTCGTCCTGCTGAAGAACGACGGCGCGCTGCCGCTCGCCCCGGACGCCCGCGTCGCGGTCGTCGGGCTGCTCGCCGACGAGTGCAAGCTCGACTGGTACAGCGGCAGCCTCATCCACCGCGTCACCCCCCTGGAGGGCCTCTACGAGCGCTTCGGCGCCGAGCGCGTGGAGTTCGCCGAGGGCGTGGACCGGGTGCTGCTGAAGACCTCCGCCGGTACGTTCCTGCACGTCCCGCCGGCCCCCGAGGCCCCCGGGGCGGCGCGCGGCGCCGAGGGCGCCCTCGACCCGGCGCTGCTCGCGGGCCGCACCGACCTGCCGCCGCTCATTGCCGGGGCGGAGGGCACCGAGCTCGCCCTGGCCGACTGGGGCGAGGGCGTGCTCACCCTGCGGGCACCCGACGGCCGCTACCTCTCCGTCGCCGAGGACGGGTACGTGCGCGCCTCCGCCGACCAGCCGGGCGGCTGGGTCGTGCAGGAGACGTTCCGGCTGGAGCCGCACGGGGACGGTCACCTCCTCAGGCACGTGGGGACAGGACGCCACGTGCAGGTCGCCGCCGACGGCGTGAAGGTTGCCGAGGAGGATCCCGAGGTCTTCGAGCTGGTCGTCGTCGAGCGCGGGCAGGACGCGGTCACCCGCGTCGCGGCAGGCGCCGACGTGGTCGTGGTGGTCGCCGGCAACGACCCGCACATCAACGGGCGCGAGACCGAGGACCGTACGACGCTGCGGCTGCCCGCCCAGCAGGAGCGGCTGCTGCGCGCGGCCCGCGCCGCCAACCCGGACACGGTGCTGGTGCTGACCTCCGCCTACCCGTACGCGGTGGACGCGGCGGACCTCCCGGCGCTGCTGTGGACCGCGCACGGCGGCCAGGCCGCGGGCACCGCGCTGGCCCGCGTGCTCGCCGGCGACGTCTCCCCCGCCGGCCGGCTGCCGCAGACCTGGTACGCCGACGACGCCGACCTGCCGGACCTCCTCGACTACGACGTGATCGGCGGCCGGCAGACCTATCTGTACTTCGAGGGGACGCCGCTGTTCCCCTTCGGGCACGGTCTGTCGTACGCGGACTTCTCCTACGGGGAGCTGACGGCGGACGTCGCCGGGTCGGCGGTGCACGTCTCCTTCACCGTCACCAACACCGGTGACGTCACCGCCGACGAGGTGCCCCAGCTCTACGCCCGGGCCGTGGACCCGTCGGTCCCGCGGCCGCGCCGCGAGCTGCTGGCGCACCGGCGGGTGACGCTGGCGCCCGGGGAGTCGGCCGGGCTGTCCTTCGTGCTGCCGCTGTCCGCCTTCGCGTTCTGGGACGTGGCGGCGGACCGGTGGCGGGTGGAGCCGGGGGCGTACGAGCTGCTGGCCGGGGCCTCCAGCGAGGACGTGCGCGCACGGGCCACCGTGACCCTGGAGGGCGAGCCGGCCGCCCCGCGCGCCGTCCTCGAACGCGGCCTGGACGGGGCCGGTTTCGACGAGCAGAGCGGCATCGGGATCGTCGACCGGACGAAGGCCGCGGGCGACGCGGTCACCGCCGTGGCCGGGAAGGAGGGCGAACTCCTCTTCAAGGGCTGCGACTTCGGCGCCGGGGCGACGGAGGTGACCGTCGAGGTCTCCGGCGAGGGCACGGTCGAGGTCTCGCTCGACGGCGGACCGGTGCTCGCCGAACTTTCGCCGCAAACGCCCACGTCCGGCCCGTACGACTACACCACGCTCCGCGCGTCCCTCGCCGTCGTCGACGGCGTGCACGACGTGCGCCTGCGGCTGCGCGGCCCGCTGCGGCTCGCGCACGTCGGCTTCTCCGGTTGAGGGTCCGGACGCGGCCGACGCCAGGAAGGGGTCCGGCACCGAGGACATCGGTGCCGGACCCCGGTGCGTCGGGCCCCGAAATCCTCCCGTCCCGCCCCGGGAGGGGGGCCGGGACGGGAATCCCCGCTTCGGGAAGAGAGAGGTCCCTATGATGCCGGGGTCAGTTTTAACGGAGGGGAGAGCGTTTTCATGTCCGGCACCAATCCCGCACCCGGTGGGTTCGGGCCGCCGTCCCAGCCCCCGCAGCAGCCGGGCCCGGGATACGGCTATCCGCAGTCCGGCCCTTCCTACGGTTACCCGACGGGTCCCGCCCCGCAGGGCATGCCCCCCGCGCCCTATCCGCAGACGCCCGGCTACGGGATGCCCCTGCAGCCGAGCAACGGCATGGGGACCACCGGACTGGTGCTGGGCATCATCGGCCTGGTCTGCAGCCTCACCTTCTTCCTGTGGTTCTTCGGCGTGATCCTGGGCATCCTGGCGATCGTCTTCGGCGCCGTCGGCCGGGGGAAGGCCAACCGCGGCGAGGCCACCAACAAGGGTTCGGCGACCGCCGGACTGGTCTGCGGCATCGTGGCCACGGTGATCCTGCCGCTGCTCGGCATCCTGCTGTTCGCCAGTGTCATGGGAGGCGTCGGCGCCGCGTCCTGAACGCCCGTCCCCCGGAGGGCCGGTCCGCACGGACTGGCCCTCCGCCGTGCGAGGCCCCCCGCTCAGCCCGTGCGCAGCCGCCGTCGGGCCTTCACCAGCACTCCGGGGCACCCGCCCCTCGTCGCCGGCCGCGAGACCCGATCCATCGCGCACGGGAGCCCCGTTCAGCCGGCACGCAGCCGCCGTCGGGCCTCCACCAGCGCGACCCCCGGCAGGTCCAGGCCCTGCCACCGCTCCGGATCACCCGCCCCGTCGCCGATCGCGCGACCGGTCCCCTCTGCGCGCAGACCCCGTTCAGCCCGTGCGCAGCCGCCGCCGGGCTTCCATCAGCGCGAACCCCAGCAGATTCGGGCCCCGCCAGCGCTCCGGATCGCCCGCCCCCTCGTCACCGGCCGCGAGACCGATGCCCCACACCCGGTCCACCGGGCTCGCCTCGACCAGCACCCGCTCGCCCGTGCCCAGCAGGAACGCCCGCAGGTCCGCATGGGCCGCGAACTTGTGCACGCTGCCCTCGACGACGATCCCGAACCGCTCCCGGCGCCACGTCTCCTCGTCGAAGCCCCGCACCAGCCGCCCGGCCTTCTTCGCCTGCGAGGGATGCCCCGCGGCCAGCACCCGCCGCTCCCCCTCCGGATCCCCGAACAGCCGGGCCTTGGCCGCCATCATCCAGTGTTCGGCGGTCGCGTACTCCACCCCGTCCACCGTGAACGGCGACGGCCACCACTGACTCAGACAGCTCGCCCCGATCCGGCCGCCGGGCAGCGGCCGGTGCCCCCAGAAGTGCAGGTACTTCACTCTCGCCCCGGCGCGCAGCGCCTCGGCCAGCGTCTCCCGTGACTCCATCGCCCCCGTGATCCTCTCCATGCACGCGAGTCTGACAGCAACGACCGACACCCCGTCCTGCCTTTTCCGTGGTGACTCGACACCTGGTCGACAGATTCCGTCGCGTAACCAAAAGGCAACAACGGAATCACTTGTTGGGACCCACTCGTTCTGTCAGGATCGGCACTCAAATCGAGCTGGAGCCACGCCGCCCCCTCGGGGACACGGAGGAGAGCGACATGCACAAGCCGGGTACCGCCACCCCGGAACGACCCCCCGTCCAGGACCGGTTCGCGGACGGCGCGCAGTTCGTCGCGGGCCGCCCGGCGAAGGGCACCTCGGGCCGTACCCACACGGTCGTCGACCCGGCCACCGGCGCGGAGGTGTACACGTACGAACTCGCCGGCCCCGACGACGTCGACGCGGCCGTCGCCGCCGCGCGGGAGGCGTTTCCGGCGTGGGGCGGCGCCACTCCCGGTGAGCGGTCCGACGCCCTGCACCGGTTCGCCGCGGTCGTCGCCGACCGCGCGGAGGACTTCGCCCGCGCGGAGTCACTGCAGTGCGGCAAGCCCCTGAAGCTGAGCCGTGAGTTCGACGTACCGGGCACGATCGACAACATCGCCTTCTTCGCCGGGGCCGCCCGCCACCTGACGGGTCAGTCGGCCGGCGAGTACTCCGGCGACCACACCTCCTGCGTCCGCCGTGAGCCGATCGGTGTCGTGGGTTCCGTCGCCCCCTGGAACTATCCGCTCCAGATGGCCGCCTGGAAGATCCTCCCGGCGATCGCCGCGGGCAACACCGTCGTCCTCAAGCCCGCCGAGCTCACCCCGCTGACCTCGCTCCTGTTCGCCCGGGCCGCCACCGACGCCGGCATCCCGGACGGTGTGGTCAACATCGTCACCGGCACCGGCGAGGAGGCGGGCGAGCACCTGGTGGGCCACCCCGACGTGGCCATGACCTCCTTCACCGGCTCCACCGCCGTCGGCAAGCGGGTCGCCGCGATCGCCACCGCCACCGTCAAGCGCCTCCACCTGGAACTGGGCGGCAAGGCCCCCTTCGTCGTCTTCGACGACGCCGACCTCGACGCCGCCGTCAACGGCGCGGTCGCGGGCGCGCTGATCAACACCGGACAGGACTGCACGGCCGCCACCCGCGCGTACGTGCAGCGCCCGCTGTACGAGGCGTTCGTCGAGCGCACCGCCGCCCTGATGGAGACCGTCCGGCTCGGCGACCCCTTCGCCCCCGGCACCGACCTCGGCCCGCTGGTCTCGCACGCCCAGCGCGACCGGGTGGCCGGCTTCGTCGACCGGGCGCGCGCCTACGCGCGCGTGGTGACCGGCGGGGAGGCGCCCCTGGGCGAGCTGGCGGACGGCGCGTACTATCGCCCCACCCTCATCGTCGGCGCACCGCAGGACAGCGAGGTCGTGCAGTCCGAGATCTTCGGTCCGGTGCTGGTCGTCCTGCCCTTCGACACCGACGACGAGGGCATCGCGCTGGCCAACGACACCCCGTACGGGCTCGCCGCCTCCGCCTGGAGCCGGGACGTGTACCGCACGGGCCGCGCCACCCGCGAGCTCAAGGCCGGGTGCGTGTGGGTCAACGACCACATCCCGATCATCAGCGAGATGCCGCACGGCGGATCCAAGGCGTCCGGCTTCGGCAAGGACATGTCCGCCTATTCGTTCGAGGAGTACACGCAGGTCAAGCACGTCATGTTCGACAACACCGCGGTGGTCCGCAAGGACTGGCACCGCACCGTCTTCGGGGACCGATAGCAGCCAGGCCGCCCGACCCGCGGCCATCCTCCCGAAAGGGCACCACGCGCATGGAGCAGTACGAGCCCGACCGCCTCTCACCGGCCCGGGTGGCCGCCGTGCGGCGCAGCCTCCGCGGCGGCAGGGCGGCCCTGTCCCGCCGGTCCCTGCTGCGCGCCTCCGCGGGCGGCGCGCTCGCGGTCGGCGGACTCGGCGCGCTGAGCGGCTGCGGCATCCCCGCGGCCGGCACCACCCGGGGCGGCGTCCCGGCGGAGGACCACTCGAAGGAGGAGAAGTCCGTCAGCTTCTCCAACTGGACCGAGTACATGGACGTCGACGACGGCGGGCGCGCGCACCCCACGCTGGAGGCGTTCACGAAGCGGACCGGCATCAAGGTCACGTACACCGAGGACATCAACGACAACACCGAGTTCTTCGGCAAGATCAAGCCGCAGCTCGCCGCGGGCCAGGACACCGGCCGCGACATCATCGTCCTCACCGACTGGCTGGCCGCCCGTCTGATCCGCCTCGGCTGGGTGCAGAAGCTGGACCCGGCCAACCTCCCGAACGCCTTCGCCCACCTGTCGCCCCAGTTCCGCAGCCCCGACTGGGATCCGGGCCGCGCCTACTCCTACCCCTGGCAGGGCATCGCGACCGTCATCGCCTACAACAGGAAGGCGCTCGACGGCGTGGAGGTGAGGACCTTCTCCGACCTGCTGGACAACCCGAGGCTCAAGGGCCGGGTCGGACTGCTCACCGAGATGCGCGACACCATGGGCCTGACCCTGCTCGACATGGGCAAGGAGCCGGAGAGGTTCACCGCCGACGACTACGACGCGGCGCTCGCCCGGCTCCAGAAGGCCGTCGACAAGGGCCAGATCCGCCGGTTCACCGGCAACGACTACACCGCGGACATCAGCAAGGGCGACTTCGCCGCCTGTGTGGCCTGGGCCGGGGACGTCGTCCAGCTGAAGGCGGACAACCCGGACATCGACTTCCTGATCCCCGACAGCGGCTACCTGATGTCCAGCGACAACCTGCTGATCCCCAACAAGGCCCGGCACAAGACGAACGCCGAGCGGCTGATCGACTACTACTTCGAGCCGCGGCCGGCCGCCGAGCTCGCCGCCTACATCAACTTCGTCTGTCCGGTCGACGGGGTGAAGGACGAACTCGCGAAGATCGACGAGGCCGCGGCGAACAACCCGCTGATCCTCCCCGACCGGGCCATGCAGGCCAAGTCCCGTGCCTTCCGCTCCCTGAGCGCCGAGGAAGAGACGGAATTCGAAGAGAAGTTCGCAAAGCTCACTGGGGCGTGACGAGATGAAGACCACCGAAGACACCACCACGGCCGGGCACGGCGGCGGGGACGTCCGCCTCACCGGCATCGGCAAGACCTACGGCTCCTTCACCGCCGTGCACCCCCTGGACCTGACCGTGCCGCAGGGCTCCTTCTTCGCCCTGCTCGGCGCGTCCGGCTGCGGCAAGACCACCACCCTGCGGATGATCGCCGGCCTGGAGGAGCCCACGAGCGGCACCGTCCACCTCGGCGACCAGGACGTCACCGCGCTGCCGCCGTACAAGCGGCCGGTGAACACGGTCTTCCAGTCCTACGCCCTCTTCCCGCACCTCGACATCTTCGAGAACGTCGCCTTCGGTCTGCGCCGGCGCGGCATCAAGAGCGTGAAGAAGCGGGTCGAGGAGATGCTGGAGCTGGTGCAGCTCGGCGAGCAGGCCCGCAAGAAGCCGCACCAGCTCTCCGGCGGCCAGCAGCAGCGGGTCGCGGTGGCCCGCGCGCTGATCAACCACCCCAGGGTGCTGCTGCTCGACGAGCCGCTCGGCGCCCTCGACCTGAAGCTGCGCCGCCGGATGCAGCTGGAGCTCAAGCGCATCCAGACCGAGGTCGGCATCACCTTCGTGCACGTCACGCACGACCAGGAGGAGGCCATGACCATGGCCGACACGGTCGCCGTGATGAACGCCGGCCGGGTCGAGCAGCTCGGCTCCCCCGCCGACCTGTACGAGAACCCGCGCACCACCTTCGTCGCCAACTTCCTCGGCACCTCCAACCTCATCGAGGCCGAGGTCGACTCGAGGTCCGGCGACGAGATCGTCCTCAGGGCGGGCGGCGGCAGACTCGTCCTGCCCGCGGCACGCACCAGCGCGCCCACGGCGACCGGCGGCAGGGTGCTGGTCGGAGTGCGCCCGGAGAAGATCTCCCTCACCCACGCCGACGACGCCGGCAGGATACCCGGGGGCCGCAACCGGATCACCGGCAGGATCGCCGAGTCCAGCTTCATCGGCGTCTCCACGCAGTTCGTCGTCGACAGCCCGGTCTGCACCGACTTCGAGGTCTACGTGCAGAACATCGACCGCGACGCCCGGCTGGTGCCCGGCGCCGAGGTGGTCCTGCACTGGAACCCGGCGCACACCTTCGCACTGGACGCGGCGCAGTCCCCGCTCGCCGGGACGGTGGGCTCCGCGGGCGTCGGGACGGTCGAGGAAGAGGTCGCCCGATGACCACGGTCACCCAGGCGCCGCCCCTGGCGCCCGCCCCGGAGGCGAAACCCCCGGGCAAGCCGCGCGGGCGGGGCCGCTGGACGCCGTACCTGCTCCTGCTGCCCGGTCTGCTGTGGCTGTTCGTGTTCTTCGCGCTGCCGGTGATCTACCAGGCCTCCACGTCCGTGCAGACGGGCTCCCTGGAGGAGGGCTACCGGGTCACCTGGCACTTCGCCACCTACGGGGACGCGCTGTCCGAGTACTGGCCGCAGTTCGTGCGCTCGGTGCTCTACGCGGCCTCCGCGACCGTGCTGTGCCTGCTGCTCGGCTACCCGCTGGCCTATCTGATCGCCTTCCGCGCGGGACGCTGGCGGAACCTGATCATGATCCTGGTGATCGCGCCCTTCTTCACCAGCTTCCTGATCCGCACGCTCGCCTGGAAGACGATCCTCGCCGACGGCGGCCCGGTGGTCGACGCCCTGAACACCCTGCACGTCCTGGACGTCACGGCGTGGCTCGGCTGGACCGCCGGCGACCGGGTGCTCGCCACGCCGCTCGCGGTGGTGTGCGGTCTGACGTACAACTTCCTGCCGTTCATGGTCCTGCCGCTCTACACCTCGCTGGAGCGCATCGACCCCCGGCTGCACGAGGCGGCGAACGACCTGTACGCCAGGCCGTCGACCACCTTCCGCAGGGTCACCTTCCCGCTGTCGATGCCGGGCGTGGTCTCCGGCACGCTGCTGACCTTCATCCCGGCGTCCGGCGACTACATCAACTCGGATCTGCTCGGCTCGACCGACACCCGCATGGTCGGCAACGTCATCCAGTCGCAGTTCCTGCGGATCCTCGACTATCCGACGGCCGCGGCGCTCTCGTTCCTCCTGATGGCCGCGATCCTCGTCGTCGTCACGCTCTACATCCGCAAGTCCGGCACGGAGGATCTGGTTTAAATGGCCTTCGTCAACTGGCTCAAGCGCCATTTCGTCGTCATCGCGGGACTGCTGACCCTCGCGTACCTCCTCCTGCCGAACGTCGTCGTCACCGTGTTCTCCTTCAACGATCCGAAGGGGCGCTTCAATTACACGTGGCAGGAATTCTCCACCGAGGCGTGGAAGGATCCGTGCGGCGTCCCCGGACTGTGCGCCTCGCTGTCGCTCAGCCTCCAGCTCGCCCTGTGGGCGACGCTCGGCGCCACCCTGCTCGGCACGATGATCGCCTTCGCGCTGGCCCGCTACCGCTTCCGCGCCCGCCCCGCCGTGAACTCGCTGATCTTCCTGCCGATGGCGATGCCCGAGGTGGTCATGGCGGCCTCACTGCTCACCCTGTTCCTCAACATGGGTGCTCGGCTGGGCTTCTGGACGATCCTGATCGCCCACGTCATGTTCTGCCTCAGCTTCGTCGTGGTCGCCGTGAAGGCGCGCGTGATGTCGATGGACCCGAGGCTGGAGCAGGCCGCGCAGGACCTGTACGCCGGCCCGTTCCAGACGTTCGTCCGGGTCACGCTGCCGATCGCCGCCCCCGGCATCGCGGCGGGCGCGCTGCTCGCCTTCGCGCTCTCCTTCGACGATTTCATCATCACCAATTTCAACGCCGGCTCGACCGTCACCTTCCCGATGTTCGTATGGGGTTCCGCGCAGCGCGGAACCCCCGTGCAGATCAATGTGATCGGTACGGCCATGTTCGCCGTCGCCGTCCTGCTGGTCCTGGTCTCCATGGTCGTCGGCAGTCGCCGCAACCGGCAGAAGGCATGACAACACCGTAGGGAGCGGGCCGGGGCCGCCGGGCCGGTCAGCCGGGGCCGTCGCCGGTACCGGTCCGAGGGCCGGGAACCCCGGCGGGCCTCCGGCGGCCGCCCCGGCCGGCCGACAGCCGCAGACCGGTCAGCAGCACCGCGCCGAGGCACCAGCCGGCCGCCACGTCCAGCGGCCAGTGGTAGCCCCGGCGCACCAGCCCGAACGAGACGCCGGCGACCAGGGCGGCACAGGCCGCGACGAGCGCGCGGCGCACCGCCGGCGACCGCAGCAGCGGGAGGAGGAGCAGCGTCGTCGCGCCGTACGCCACGACGGCGGTGGTCGTGTGCCCGGAGGGGTAGTAGCCGACCGCCGGGGGCACGGCCGGGGTGCCGGGGCGGTCGGTCCACTCCTTCAGGGGCACGACCAGCGCCGGCACCAGCGCCATCGCCAGGGCCCCGGCGGCGGGCGGCAGCCACCAGCGGTCGCTGCCCGCGGCACGCCCGCGCCGGGCGGCGTACGCCAGCGCGATCACCAGGACCGGCACGGCGACCTGGACGTTGCCGAGGTCGGCGAGGAGCTCGGAGGCCCGGTCCGGGTGGACCAGCGCCCGGCTCAGCCGTTCGTCGAGGCCGATCAGCGGGCCGTCGGCGACGACCTGCCAGGTGATCAGCGCGAAGAGGAGGGCGGGCGGTCCGAGCAGCAGCATGGTGCACAGCTTCGCAGGTGGGATCCGGCGCACGCCGAAGGGCCAGTGCAAGGGGGGTGCGCACTGGCCCTTCGGGGAACGGCGTGCCGTGTGCGTACCCGGACGGCCGTCCGGACCGGAACGTCGCGCGCCCCGGGGGGTTTGGGGCGGGCGACCGTCCGATCGTGAGGAGATTCCGGGGCCCCAGGGGCCCCGGTTCGTGTGCGCGAGGCACGACCAGGTCGAAGCTGGGGAGGCTCCGGCCTGAACCGCCCGCAGTTCCCTGCGGGCGGGGTGTATCTCTCATCCGGGTAGAAACCTACGGCAGGGGGTGGCCCGGCGACAGGGCCGACGGGATCCCGTCATCCACCCCGCACACGTTCTTCACACGCTCTGCCGCTCCCCGGTCCCGGCGGCCGGCACTGGGGCGGCTCACCCGCCCCGGTACCGGCTCAGACGCGCGCGAACGCCTGCTCGATGATGTCGAGGCCCTCGTTCAGCAGGTCCTCGCCGATGACCAGCGGGGGCAGGAAGCGCAGCACGTTGCCGTAGGTGCCGCAGGTCAGGACCAGCAGGCCCTCCTGGTGGCAGGCCTTGGCCAGTGCGGCCGTCGCCGCCGGGTCCGGCTCCTTGGTGGCGCGGTCCTTGACCAGCTCGACGGCGATCATCGCGCCCCGGCCGCGGACGTCGCCGATGACGTCGAACTTCTCGGCCATGGCGGTGAGGCGGCCCTTCATGACCGTCTCGATGTTCTTCGCCCTGGCGTTGAGGTCCAGCTCCCTCATCGTCTCGATGGCGCCGAGCGCGCCCGCGCAGGCGACCGGGTTGCCGCCGTAGGTGCCGCCCAGGCCGCCGGCGTGCGCGGCGTCCATGATCTCGGCGCGGCCGGTGACGGCGGCCAGCGGCAGACCGCCGGCGATGCCCTTCGCGGTGGTGATCAGGTCCGGGACGATGCCCTCGTCCTCGCAGGCGAACCACTGGCCGGTGCGGCAGAAGCCGGACTGGATCTCGTCGGCGACGAAGACGATGCCGTTGTCCTTCGCGAACTCGCTGATCGCGGGCAGGAAGCCCTTGGCCGGCTCGATGAAGCCGCCCTCGCCGAGCACCGGCTCGATGATGATCGCGGCCACGTTCTCGGCGCCGACCTGCTTGGAGATCTGGTCGATCGCCTGGGCGGCGGCCTCCGGACCGGCGTTCTCCGGACCGGTCGGCCAGCGGTAGCCGTAGGCGACCGGGACGCGGTACACCTCGGGCGCGAACGGGCCGAAGCCGTGCTTGTACGGCATGTTCTTCGCGGTCAGCGCCATGGTGAGGTTGGTGCGGCCGTGGTAGCCGTGGTCGAAGACGACGACCGCCTGCCGCTTGGTGTACGCGCGTGCGATCTTGACGGCGTTCTCGACGGCCTCGGCGCCGCTGTTGAAGAGCGCGGACTTCTTGGCGTGGTCGCCCGGGGTCAGCTCGGCGAGCGCCTCGGCGACGGCCACGTAGCCCTCGTACGGGGTGACCATGAAGCAGGTGTGGGTGAAGTCGGCGAGCTGGGCGGAGGCGCGGCGGACGACGGCCTCGGCGGAGGCGCCGACGGAGGTCACGGCGATGCCGGAGCCGAAGTCGATCAGCCGGTTGCCGTCGACGTCCTCGATGATGCCGCCGCCCGCGCGGGTGGTGAACACGGGCAGCACGGAGCCCACGCCCTGCGCGACCGCGGCGGTGCGGCGGGCCTGCAGCTCCTGCGACTTCGGTCCGGGGATGGCGGTGACGACGCGGCGCTCCTGCGGAAGTGCGGTCATGCGGGGCTCCTGGGGGGTGTTTCGGACACGTGCGTTCTTTTCTCGCAGGCTAGGACGGGGAGCGGGGGGCGGGCATGCTCCATGTGGGCGCTGTCCGGGGTTCCGGCTTGTCCGTGGTGGACATAGCGGGGCCGGGGCCGCCCGCCGACGGGCGCGGGGCGCCTCCCCCGGCCCCCGGGGCGCCGGGGGAGGCGCCGCCGCCCGTGGCCGGAGCCGTGTATGCGGTGGACTCCGCCTGTCGGGGCGTTAGATTGGCTCGCTGACGGCGGATGGAGCGGCAGCTCAGGGGGCAAGGGCGATGGACAGCGACGGTACCCAGGACGCACGGGGCGCACACGCCCATCCCGTACCGCGCCCGGCGGCACCGCCGGCCGTGCCGGCGGTCCCGCCGCGGCCGAGCCGGGCACCGGGGGCGCCCCCCGCGCCCCCGCGGCCCCCGGGTCCCCCGTCCGGCGTCGCCGCCTGGCTCGACGAGGCCAGGCCGGACGCCCGGCCCGGGATCTGGCGGTACGGCCACCGCCCGAAGGAGATCCCGGAACGTCTTGCTCCGGTGACGGTCGTCGGCATGCTGCTCCCGCTCGTCCTGGCGCTCGGCGCGTGGTCCCTCTGGAGCAGCGGCTACTTCCCGTACAAGAGCGTCCTGCTGCGGATGTTCACGCCGGACGACTGGTGGTACGAGCTCTCGCTGAAGCCCAAGCCGGTCGAGGGCTGGGAGGTGGTGTTCCCCGGGTATCACGCCCGGCGGCTCGCCGACGGCGTCTTCTTCGCCGTGCTCGTCACCGCGGTCGGGGTGCTCGGCAGCTGGCGCGCCATCGTCCGGCACTACGTGGACCGCCTGTCCCGGCCCGCCCGGCTCCTGGTCTCCGCCGGCCTCGCCCTCGTCGCCCTCGGTCTCGTCTTCCCCGACGCCTTCCCGGGCTTCGGATGGTCCACGGTGCCGGTCGTCGAACCGCTGCTCTCCCTGACCGTGCTCCTCACGGACAGCTACGAGCCGATGGCCTCCCCCCTCTTCACCAACACGCTGTACGCCGTCGTCACCCTGCTCGTGGTGTGGCCGTTCGCCCGCCTCGGGAGCTGGCCGGCGTACGTCAGGGAACGGCTCGCCCCCCGTCCGGCGAGCACCGCCGCCGTCGCCTCCGCGCCGGTCCGCCCCCGCTCCCAGTGGCCGGCCCTCCGCGACGCCGGCCAGCACGAGGCCGCCGAGCTGCTCACCGCAGAGGTCGCCGGCGGCCGGATGAACGACGTCGACTGCACCCGCGTCGGGCACGCCTTCGACGCCGCCCGGCGCACCGCCGCGCTGGACGCCTTCCGCGACACCGTCCTGCGCCAGGGCGGCGCGGCCTGGACGCACCCCTCCGGTGCCCGGGACCTGCCGCGCCGGACCGCCCGCCACGACCTGCTCGCCGGTCAGGTGCGCATCGGCCGCTGGGTGGCGACCGAGCGCGCCCCCCAGCCGTACCACGACGCGGGGGCGGCCCTCGGTCCGGACGTGCTCGGCACCTCGCTGCTCGCCGTCGGCCCCTCCGGGTCCGGCAAGACCCGCACCCTCGTCGAGCCGGTGACCGAGGCGCTCGCGCTGCAGGCGCTCACCGGGCGCTGCGCCGTCGTCGCCGTCTCCGCCGCCGGGAGCCCGCTCGGCCCGGACGACTCCTTCGACGTGATCGTGCGGATCGGTGATCCGTCCTCGGTGCACGACCTCGACCCGTACGCCGAGTCCGACGATCCGGACGAGGCGGCCGCGATCCTCGCCGAGGCGCTGACGGGCGACCTCGACACGGTCGGCGCGCAGGGCGCCGCCACCGTACTGGCGCAGCTGCTCGGCCCCTTCCGGGCGGTGCACGGGCGTTTCCCCGCCCTGCCGGAGCTGCGCGAGCTGCTGGAGGGCGGGGAGGGGGCGCTGGCCCCGCTGCGGGAGGCGCTCGCCGCGAGCGGGAACGACCTGATGCGCCGCGAGCTCGACGCGCGGGTCCGGCAGGCCGGTGCGCCGGGCGACGCGGGCCGGACCCTGGCCGACCGGCTGGCCCTGCTGAACCGGCCGGTGTTCGCGGACTTCTTCGGGGGAGGCGGCCCGGGCAGGCCGTTCTCCCTGCGCGCGGTCGCCCACCACCCCCTGCGGGTGCGGATCGACCTGCCCGAGCGCGGTCACGAGGAGGCCGGACGGCTGATCACCCGGCTGGTCCTCGCCCAGTTCCACGCCGTCGTCCGGGAGGGGCCGCGCGCCCACTTCGCCTGCCTGGTCCTGGACGACGCGACGGGCACGGTCACCGCGGAGTCGGTGCGCCGCATCCAGCGGCTGCGCTCGCAGAACGCGGGCGTGCTGCTCGCCCTGCGCACCGTCGCCGACGTCCCCGAGGCGCTGCACGGCCCGCTCTACGGCGCGGTGGGCTGCCGCATGGCCTTCTGCGGCGTCACCACCTGGGACGGCAGCAGGTTCGCGCAGACCTGGGGCACCGAGTGGGTGGAGACCACGGAGGTCGCCAAGCACACGGTCTTCGCCGACCAGCCGATGACCCGGGTCATCCACGCACTGCGCAGGCGGCTCACGGGCAAGGCGGTGACCACGGACGCGGTCACCGTGCGGCAGGTCGAGCGGGAGCGGTGGTCGGCCTCGGAGCTGGCGCACACGGTGCCGCCGGGACACGCGGTGCTGTCGCTGACCACCGTCGAGGGCGAGCACGCGCCGCCGCTGCTGGTGGACCTCCGGGGGTGAGCTGTCCGGCCGGGACGGCCGGGGACCGTACAGTGAGGCAGAATCGACCCAGGCCGTTCATACGCCGCGGCCAAAAGATCACCGCATCCTCACCCGTCCGACGCCGACCCGAAGGCCCAAGGCACCGATGCCCCCGACGCTCGCCTCGCTCGTCCACCACTCCGCGCTCAAGCTGACCGTGCGCGCGGGCGAGGACCGCCTCGACGTGCCGGTCCGCTGGGCGCACGCCAGCGAGCTCGCCGACCCCGTGCCCTACATGGAGGGCGGGGAGCTGCTGCTGATCACCGCGCTGAAACTCGACGCGGAGGACCGGGAGGCGATGCGCCGCTATGTGCGGCGGCTGGCGGGGGCGGGCGTCGTCGGGCTCGGCTTCGCCGTCGGGGTGCACTACGAGGACATCCCGGAGGCCCTCGTCGACGCGGCGCGCGCGGAGGGCCTGCCGCTGCTCGAGGTGCCGCGCCGCACCCCCTTCCTCGCGATCAGCAAGGCCGTGTCCGCCGCCATCGCCGCCGACCAGTACCGCGCGGTGACCGCGGGCTTCGCGGCCCAGCGGGAACTGACCCGACAGGCCCTGGCCGGAGGCCCGGAGGGCCTGCTGACCGTGCTCGCCGCGCAGGTCGACGGGTGGGCCGCGCTGTACGACGCCTCGGGCGCCGTCGTGGCCGCGGCGCCGGAGTGGGCGGTGCGGCGCGCCGCGCGGCTCACCCCGGACGTGACCCGGCTGCGGGAGCGGCCCGCGCCCGCCTCCTCGGTGGTGGCCGGCCCGGAACACGAGGACCGGGTCGAGCTGCACTCCCTCGGCACCGGCAAGCGCCCCCGCGCGGCGCTCGCCGTCGGCACGGCCGCCGCCCTCGGCACCGCCGAGCGGTACGCCGTCCACTCCGCGATCGCCCTGCTCACCCTCACCACGGAGCGCTCCCGCTCCCTGCACGCCGCCGAGCAGCGCATCGGCGCCGCCGTCCTGCGCATGCTGCTCGCCGGGGAGCCGGACCACGCCCGCGCGGTGGCCGGGGACCTGTACGGGGGCCTGCTCGACGCGCCCTTCCGGATCATCGTGGCCGCCGGGGCCGACGCGAGCGGGGACGCGCTCGGAGCCCTCGCCGAGGCCGCGGAGTCCGCCGCCGCCCACTCCGGCGAGGTGGTGCTGGTGGTGCCGGAGGGGGACCGGCTGGTCGTACTGGCCACCGACGGCGGCGCCGCCGTGGCCGCCTGCCGCGACCACGCCACCGCGCGGGAGGCGGCCCGCAGGGCCGACGACGAACTGGTCGTCGGCCTGTCCGCACCGGCCGGGCCGATCGCCGCGTCCACCGCCTACAAGCAGGCCGAACAGGCCCTCTCGGTGGCGCGGCGGCGGGGCAGGGCGCTGGTGGAGCACGAGCACATGGCCGCCGGCTCGGTGCTGCCGCTGCTCGCCGACGACGCCGTCAGGGCGTTCGCCGACGGGCTGCTGCGCGCCCTGCGCGAACACGACGCGACGGGCCGCGGCGACCTCGTCGCCTCCCTCCGCGCCTGGCTCTCCCGCCACGGCCAGTGGGACGCGGCCGCGGCCGACCTGGGCGTCCACCGCCACACCCTCCGCTACCGCATGCGCCGGGTGGAGGAGATCCTCGGCCGCTCCCTGGACGACCCGGACACCCGCATGGAGCTGTGGCTGGCCCTGAAGGCGACGGCACCGGAGTAGCGCCCGTTCCCGGCCCGCCCACCCCACCTCGCCAAACCGTAGAACCCGCACACCCCCACCACTACGACTCGGCCAAACTTCGGCCCCCGGCCCCCGCCCTACCGTGGACCCAGCACCCGCCCACACACCCCCGACCGCGGAAGGGCCGGAACCCGCACATGACCTCCACCACCGCCTTCTGGCTCGCCGGCCGCCAGGCCACCGGCGAGACCGCCTTCGACGTCACCTCCCCCTGGGACGGCCGCACCGTCGGCACGGTGAGCGTCCCCACCGACGCCCAGGTCGAAGAGGCCGTCTCCGCCGCCCACGCCGTCCGCGAGGACTTCGCCGCCACCCCGGCCCACGTCCGCGCCGCCGCCCTCGACCACGTCAGCCGCCGCCTCGTCGAGCGCACCGAGGAGATCGCCCGTCTGATCTCCGCCGAGAACGGCAAGCCGGTCAAGTGGGCCCGCGGCGAAGTCGGCCGCGCCGTCTCCGTGTTCCGTTTCGCCGCCGAGGAGGCCCGCCGCTTCAACGGCGGCGAGGCGCAGCGCCTGGACACCGACGCCGGCGGCCAGGGCCGGCTCGCCCTCACCCGCCGCTTCCCCAAGGGGGTCGTCCTCGGCATCGCGCCGTTCAACTTCCCGCTGAACCTGTGCGCCCACAAGATCGCCCCGGCGATCGCCGCGGGCGCGCCCATCATCCTCAAGCCGGCGCCCGCCACTCCCCTGTCCGGCCTGGTCCTCGGCGAGCTGCTCGCCGAGACGGAGCTGCCCGCCGGTTCCTGGAGCATCCTGCCGGTCCCCAACGACCGCATGCCCGCCCTGGTCCAGGACGAGCGGCTGCCGGTGATCTCCTTCACCGGGTCGGAGAAGGTCGGTTACGCGATCATGGACTCGGTGCCGCGCAAGCACTGCACCCTGGAGCTGGGCGGCAACGGGGCGGCCGTCGTCCTCGCCGACTTCGCGAGCGACGAGGACCTCGACCGGGCCGCGCAGCGCATCGCGACCTTCTCCAACTACCAGGGCGGCCAGTCCTGCATCTCCGTGCAGCGCGTGATCGCCGACGCCTCCGTGTACGACCGGCTGCTGCCGCGCATCGTCGCCGCCGTCGAGGCGCAGGTCACCGGCGACCCCGACGACGACGCCACCGACGTCGGCCCGCTGATCAGCGAGGCCGCCGCGCAGCGCGTGGAGTCCTGGGTCGACGAGGCCGTCGCCGCGGGCGCCACGCTGCACACCGGCGGCAAGCGCGACGGCGCCTCCTACGCGCCGACCGTGCTCACCGGAGTGCCGGCCGACGCGACGCTCTCCTGCGAGGAGGTCTTCGGACCGGTGCTGACCGTGCAGAAGGTGGACGGCGAGGCCGCGGCCTTCGCCGCCGTCAACGACTCCAAGTACGGCCTCCAGGCGGGTGTGTTCACGCACGACCTGCAGACCGCCTTCCGCGCCCACCGCGCCCTGGAGGTCGGCGGTGTGGTCATCGGCGACGTGCCCTCCTACCGCGCCGACCAGATGCCGTACGGCGGCGCCAAGCAGTCCGGTGTGGGCCGCGAGGGCGTGAGGTTCGCGATGGACGACTACACCTACGAGCGCGTGATGGTGCTGACGGGCCTCGCGCTCTGACCCGTCCGGCAGAAGGCCGCCGGCCCGAGCCCGCTGTGCGGGGGCTCGGGCCGGCGGCGTCCGCGGTCCGTGACGACCGGTGCGGTCAGCGGAGGGCGGGAGCGGTGGCCACCGGGCCGTGGGCCCCGTAGGAGTCCTCGTCCTCCCAGCGGTCCTCCTCGCTGTTGAGGGCGGCCGTGACGCCGATGGCTATCAGGACGATCACGGCGATGCCGAGGACGAGGCCGACGATGCCGGTGATCAGGCCGGCCTGGGCCTGCCCGTGGTTGTCGGCCAGGCCCTGCTCGGCCTTCCGGCGGCCCTTGATGCCGAAGACGATGGCGAGGACGCCGAGGACGACGGAGACCACGCCGTACAGGCAGAACAGGCAGCAGGCCAGGATGCCGAGCACCATGGCGGCGACGCCCATGCCGTTCTGCCGCTGCACCGGGACCCCGGGCCAGCCGTAGCCCGGCGGGTAGCCGGGGTATCCGTAGCCGCCGGGTGCGCCGGGGCCGGTGGGCGCGACGGGCGGCGGGGGCAGCACGGGGCCCGGGGCGTCGAACGGCGTGGTGCCGGCCGGGGGCGTGCCCCCGGCCGGCGGGGCGAAGCCGGCACCCGGCATCCCGGCGACGGTGGGCTGGTCGTGCACGGACGGCGGCCGCGGCGCGGACAGTCCGTCGGCGACGGTCGGTGTGGCCGGTGCCTGCGGCGGCCGGCCGGACGCCGGGTCCCCGGCCGGCGAGGTCTTCCGCTCCGGGGGCGCCCAGGGGTCGCCGGTGCCCGTGTCCCCGCCCGGCTGCGTCGCGTCCGTCATCTGGAGTTACCCCCTGGCCCTCGATCGTCCGGCCATGCTACGGCTCCGCCGTCCCGCGCCGCCCCGCACCCCCGCACCCCCTCGCCCCCACCGCCTACGATGACCCCGAGTCACCGATCAGCCGATCATCGCGCCCCGCCGCCCGTGCGGCCCCGGGGCGCCGTTCCGGGGAGGAACCTTGACCGACCGTCTCGTCGAGCCGCGCGTCCCGCACGACCTGCGTGCCTTCATCGCCGGGCTGCCCAAGGCCGAACTGCACGTGCACCACGTCGGGTCCGCCTCCCCCCGCATCGTCTCCGAGCTGGCCGCCCGTCACCCCGACTCCAGGGTCCCCACCGACCCCAAGGCCCTGGCCGAGTACTTCACCTTCACGGACTTCGCCCACTTCATCGAGGTGTACCTGTCCGTCGTCGACCTCATCCGCACCCCCGAGGACGTACGGCTGCTGACCTACGAGGTGGCGCGCGAACTGGCCCGGCAGCAGGTGCGGTACGCCGAGCTGACCATCACGCCGTTCTCGTCCACCCGGCGCGGCATCGACGAGCGTGCCTTCATGGACGCGATCGAGGACGCCCGCAAGGCGGCCGAGGCCGAGTTCGGGACCGTGCTGCGCTGGTGCTTCGACATCCCCGGCGAGGCCGGGCTGGAGTCCGCCGAGGAGACCACGCGCCTGGCCACCGACGACCGGCTGCGCCCGGAGGGCCTGGTCTCCTTCGGTCTCGGCGGGCCCGAGATCGGCGTGCCCCGGCCGCAGTTCAAGCCGTACTTCGACCGTGCGATCGCCGCCGGACTGCACTCCGTGCCGCACGCCGGCGAGACCACCGGCCCGGAGACGGTGTGGGACGCGCTCAACGAACTGGGCGCCGAGCGCATCGGGCACGGCACCAGCTCGGCCCGCGACCCCGAGCTGCTCCGGCACCTGGCCGAACGGCGCATCCCGCTGGAGGTGTGCCCCACCTCCAACATCGCCACCCGCGCGGTGACCACGCTCGACGAGCACCCGATCAAGGAGTTCACCCGGGCGGGGGTGCTGGTGACCGTCAACTCCGACGACCCGCCGATGTTCAGCACCGACCTCAACAACGAGTACGCGGTCGCCGCGCGGCTGCTGGAACTCGACGAGCGGGGGCTGGCCGACCTGGCGAAGAACGCGGTCGAGGCGTCGTTCATGGACCCGGCGGGCAAGGCGCGGCTGGCCGCCGAGATCGACTCCTACACCTCGTCCTGGCTCGCCTCCTGACCACTCGCGGAGGGCCGCCGTGCAGAACGTGACCGCCGTGGCCCACCGCGGCGACCCCTACCGCGTCCGCGAGAACACCCTCGCCTCGCTGCGTTCCGCGCTCCGCCGGGGCGCGGACGCGGTCGAGATCGACGTGCGCCTCACCCGGGACGGCGTCCCGGTGCTGCTCCACGACGACACGCTGAAACGGCTCTGGGGACACGACCGTCCGCTGCGGTCGCTGACGTGGGAGGAGGTGCGCGGGGTCACCGACGACGGGGTGCCCACGCTCTCCGCCGCGCTGGCGGCGACGGACGGCGGCCGGGTGATGATCGACCTGCCCGGCGCGCCGGACGTCCGCGCGGTGCGCCGGGTCGTGGACGCCGTGCGCGAGCGGGACGCCCGGGACCGCGTCTACTACTGCGCGGGCGCCCCCGCCATGCTCGCCGTGCGGGCGGCGGACCCGTCCGCCGAGATCGCGCTCACGCGCACGACCCGGGCACCGGTCCGCGCCGGTCTGCTCGAGGCGATCCGTCCGCGCTGGCTGAACTACCGCTTCGGCCTGGTCGACCGCGCCCTCGCGGACCGTGTCCACCGCGCCGGTCACCTGCTCTCCGTCTGGACCCCGGACACCCGCCGCTCCATGCGCCGCCTGCTGGCCCTGGGCGTCGACTCGATCACCACCAACCGCATCGACGTCCTGTGCGCGCTGCGTGCGGCCGGGGGCCGGCCGGGGCGGGAGGCACCTTAGGGGCAACCCCTGACAACTCCCCTGCGCGTCCGGGGGAGTTGTCAGGGGTACGCCAGGGCGGCCGCCCTCCCCGGTGACGATCCGAAGGCGGCCCGCACGGCCGGAGGATGATCGCGTCCTCCCGCCGAACTCCCCCGAGGAGCAGCCGATGCACGCCCGCCGCCGCACCACCCTGCTCGCCGCCTCCCTCGTCCTCGCCCTGGGCGCGGGCCCGCTCGCCGCACCCGCCTTCGCCTCGCCCGCCCCACGGGCACCCGTGTGCACCACCGCGCCGTCCCACCAGGCGCTGTGCGAGGCGATCGAGGGGCTGCCCGACGCGACCACGACCGCCGCACTGGTCCGACTGGGCGGCACCGAGGGTTCCTGGCAGGGCAGTTCGGGGGTGCGGGACCTGGTGAGCGGCCGGGCGGCCGACCCGGACGCGCGGTTCAGGGCCGGTTCGACGACCAAGGTGGTGACGGCCGCCGCCGTCCTCCGGCTCGCGGCGCAGGGCGAGGTCGACCTCGACGCGTCCGTCGAGCGCTACCTGCCCGGCCTGCTCGGCCCCGAGTTCACCACGCCCGTCACCGTGCGGAACCTGCTGAACCACACCAGCGGCATCCAGCCGGGCGTCAGTTGGGGGGACACCTTCGAGGAGCAGTACGCCCACCGCTACGACACGCTCACCCCGCGGCGGGTCGTGAAGTCGGCGGTCGCGCGGGGACCGGCGTTCAAGGCCGGTGATGAGCAGCAGTACCTCAACATCAACTACACGATCCTCGGCCTGCTGATCGAGAAGGTGACCGGGCGGTCGTACGCCTCCGCGGCCACCCGGCTCGTACTGCGTCCCGCCGGGATGGAGCACACGTACTTCCCCGGCACCGACCCCCGCATCCGCGGACCGCACCACCGCGGCCACCAGGCGGTGCCCCGGCCGGACGGAACGACCCGACTCGTGGACGTCACCGAGTGGAACGTGGCCGACCGCTGGGCGGCCGGGGACATGATCTCGACCACCGCCGACCTGGAGCGGCTCGTCACGGCCCTCTTCGGCGGACGGATCGTGCCCGAACCGCAGTTGCGGGAGATGTTCACGGTCCCGGCGGACATCGACGGCGCCGCCTACAGCGCGGGCCTGACCCGCCTGGAGCTCCAAGGCACGGTCTACTGGGGCAAGAGCGGTGCCCGCCCCGGCTACAGCACGGCGATCGCCGCGACCGAGGACCTGGGTTTCACCCTCGTGTACTCGCTCTCCGACACCGACGCGAAGGACACGGCGTCGAATCCGGTCGCCGAGCGCATCAAGGCGGCCGCCCTCAGGTAGCGAGGGCCGGTGCCGTGTTCGGTGTGAGCGCCTCCAGCCGTTTGATCTTCCGGCGTACGGCGTACAGCGGGATCACGCCGAACACGCCGAACGCCATGTCGATGACGCTCCACCAGAAGGGGATGCCGCGGACCGGGCCGCAGACCAGGGCGAGCGGGACGACGCCGGCGCAGGCGATCATGCCGAACTCGATCACCCAGATGTTGCGGACGGGGTCGCGGTAGGGGCCGTGGAAGGCGACCGCGATCACGAGGTGTGCGAAGGCGAGCCAGTCGGTGCCGTAGAGGAGGAACGGGTACTCGGCGTCGGCGGTGTCGAGCCCCCCGCGCACGCGCTCGATCCATTCCATGAGGGCGGGGAGGTGCTCCGGCACGGACAGGGACCGGAGCACCTCCTCGGTCCAGCGCAGTTCGTGCACCAGCGGGAAGGCCGTGGCGCCGCTGAGCACCAGGCAGACGACGAAGAACACCAGCCAGGCGCGGATGCCCTTGAGCAGGGCGGCTCTGTCGCTCATGGCAGCAGCGTACGCCGAGAGTTGAACATGTTCAAAAACAGGGCCCACCCCTGGAGGCACCTCGGCCCCGGACGGTGGCGCACCGTCCGGGGCCGGGACTTCGGCACCTATCCGTCGAGCGACGTCATCACGTGCTTGACCCGCGTGTAGTCGTCGAAGCCGTACGCCGAGAGGTCCTTGCCGTAGCCGGACTTCTTGAAGCCGCCGTGCGGCATCTCCGCGACCAGCGGGATGTGGGTGTTGATCCACACGCAGCCGAAGTCCAGCCTCCTGGACATCCGCATCGCGCGGGAGTGGTCCTTGGTCCACACCGAGGAGGCCAGCGCGTACTCGACGCCGTTGGCGTACTCGACGGCCTGGTCCTCGTCGGTGAAGGACTGGACGGTGATGACCGGACCGAAGACCTCCTTCTGGATGATCTCGTCGTCCTGGTCGAGGCCGGAGACGACGGTCGGGGCGTAGAAGAAGCCCTTGTCGCCGACGCGCTTGCCGCCGGCGACCACCCGCGCGTGCGCCGGCAGCCGCTCGATGAAGCCCTCGACCTGCTCGAGCTGGCCGGGGTTGTTGAGCGGACCGAAGAGCACGTCCTCGTCGTCCGGCATGCCGGTCCTGGTGTCGGCGGCGGCCTTGGCGAGCGCGGAGACGAACTCGTCGTGGATGGACTCGTGGACGAGGACGCGCGTGGCGGCCGTGCAGTCCTGGCCGGCGTTGAAGAAACCGGCGACGGAGATGCCCTCGACGGCCTTGGCGATGTCGGTGTCCTCGAAGACGACGACCGGCGCCTTGCCGCCCAGCTCCAGGTGGACCCGCTTGAGGTCCTTGGAGGCGGACTCGGCGACGGACATGCCGGCGCGCACCGAACCGGTGATGGAGGCCATCGCCGGAATGGGGTGCTCGACCATCAGGCGGCCGGTGTCCCGGTCGCCGCAGACGACGTTGAAGACGCCCTTGGGCAGGATCGAGCCGAGGATCTCGGCGATCAGGACCGTGGAGGCCGGGGTGGTGTCCGAGGGCTTCAGGACGACCGTGTTGCCCGCGGCGATCGCCGGGGCGAACTTCCACACGGCCATCATCATCGGGTAGTTCCAGGGCGCGACCTGGGCGCAGACGCCGATCGGCTCACGGCGCACGAAGGAGGTCAGCCCCTCCATGTACTCGCCGGCGCCCTTGCCCTCGAGCATCCGCGCCGCGCCCGCGAAGAAGCGGATCTGGTCCACCATCGGCGGGATCTCCTCGGTGCGGGTCAGCCCGACGGGCTTGCCCGTGTTCTCCACCTCGGCGGCGATGAGTTCCTCGGCGCGCTCCTCGAAGGCGTCCGCGATCTTCAGCAGGGCCTTCTGGCGCTCGGCCGGGGTGGTGTCGCGCCAGCCGGGGAACGCCTCGGCGGCGGCGGCCATCGCGGCGTCCACATCCGCCCGTCCGGACAGCGGAGCGGTCGCGTACGCCTCGCCCGTCGCGGGGTTGACCACCTCGGTGGTCCGTCCGTCGGCGGCGTCCCGGAACTCCCCGCCGATGTAGTTGCGCAGACGACGCAGCTCGGTGCTCATTGCAGGCCCTCCTGGTGTTCCTCGTGGGTGTCCGAGGTGTCTGTGGTGTCTGGGGTGTCGAGAAATGTCGACTGTCCAACCTCTGAGACACCCACCCTAGACCGAGGGCTGACGTTTTCAACACCCCCGCCCGTCCCGCTCCTGCGAAATCCGCAAGCTTCGGCATCACAGACAACGAATTTCATCGATCGAGCCTTGCGAAACTGTCGATACGTCGTGCACAGTGGCACCGTGGCCAGTCGAAGCGCAGACCCGAAGGACTCCCGCGAGTCCAAGAACGGCGGCGGTCCCCAGTTGGACGCCGTCTCCCTCGCCATCATCGAGCAGCTCCAGGAGGACGGCCGCCGGCCCTACGCCGCCATCGGCAAGGCCGTGGGCCTGTCGGAGGCGGCCGTGCGCCAGCGCGTCCAGAAGCTCCTCGACCAGGGCGTGATGCAGATCGTCGCCGTCACGGACCCCCTCACCGTGGGCTTCCGCCGCCAGGCGATGGTCGGGGTCAACGTCGAGGGCGACGTGGAGTCCGTGGCCGACGCGCTGGCCGCCATGGACGAGTGCGAGTACGTGGTGATGACCGCGGGGTCCTTCGACCTCATGGTCGAGATCGTCTGCGAGGACGACGACCACCTCCTGGAGGTCATCAACGGACGCATCCGGGCCGTCCCCGGGGTGCGCTCCACCGAGAGTTTCGTCTACCTCAGGCTCAAGAAGCAGACCTACATGTGGGGAACCCGATAACCGTGAGCACCGACCGCACCGAGGACCTCAGCAGGTCCGCGTACGACCACCTGTGGATGCACTTCACCCGCATGTCCTCGTACGAGAACTCGCCCGTCCCCACCATCGTCCGGGGCGAGGGCACCCACATCTACGACGACAAGGGCAGGCGCTACCTCGACGGCCTCGCCGGCCTGTTCGTGGTGCAGGCGGGCCACGGCCGTCAGGAACTCGCGGAGACCGCCGCCAAGCAGGCCCAGGAGCTGGCCTTCTTCCCCGTGTGGTCCTACGCCCACCCCAAGGCGGTGGAGCTCGCGGAGCGGCTCGCGCACGAGGCCCCGGGCGACCTCAACAAGGTCTTCTTCACCACCGGCGGCGGCGAGGCGGTGGAGACCGCCTGGAAGCTCGCCAAACAGTACTTCAAGCTGACCGGCAAGCCGACCAAGTACAAGGTCATATCCCGCGCGGTCGCCTACCACGGCACCCCGCAGGGCGCCCTGTCCATCACCGGACTGCCGGCCCTGAAGGCCCCGTTCGAGCCGCTGGTGCCGGGCGCGCACAAGGTGCCCAACACCAACCTCTACCGGGCGCCGATCCACGGCGACGACCCCGAGGCGTTCGGCCGCTGGGCCGCCGACCAGATCGAGCAGCAGATCCTCTTCGAGGGCCCGGACACGGTCGCGGCCGTCTTCCTGGAGCCGGTGCAGAACGCCGGCGGCTGCTTCCCGCCCCCGCCCGGCTACTTCCAGCGGGTGCGCGAGATCTGCGACCGGCACGACGTGCTGCTCGTCTCCGACGAGGTCATCTGCGCCTTCGGCCGGCTCGGCACGACGTTCGCCTGCGACAAGTTCGGCTACGTCCCCGACATGATCACCTGTGCCAAGGGCATGACCTCGGGCTACTCCCCCATCGGCGCGTGCATCGTCTCCGACCGCCTGGCCGAGCCGTTCTACCGGGGCGAGAACACCTTCCTGCACGGTTACACCTTCGGCGGCCACCCGGTCTCCGCCGCGGTCGGCCTCGCCAACCTCGACCTGTTCGAGCGCGAGGGCCTGAACAAGCACGTGCTGGACCACGAGGGCGCCTTCCGCGCGACCCTGGAGAAGCTGCACGACCTGCCGATCGTCGGCGACGTCCGCGGCAACGGCTTCTTCTACGGCATCGAACTGGTCAAGGACAAGAACACCAAGGAGTCCTTCGACGCCGACGAGACCGAGCGCGTGCTGTACGGCTTCCTGTCGAAGAAGCTCTTCGAGAACGGCCTGTACTGCCGTGCCGACGACCGCGGCGACCCGGTCGTCCAGCTCGCCCCGCCGCTGATCTCGAACCAGGAGACCTTCGACGAGATCGAGCAGATCCTGCGCGCGACCCTCTCGGAGGCCTGGACCAAGCTGTAGGCCGACCGGGGTTCCGATCTTCCTTCTGAATGATCAACACCGGCCCCGTGCCGCCCGTTCGAGTGAGAATGGACGGCACGGGGCCGTGTTGCTCTCCGGCCACGTGCCACGGCCTGCCTAGCGTGCCCCTTGACTCCGCCCCGCCCGGGACGACGGGACCTCCCGGCTCACGCCGCCCCGTCGCCCGGCCGGACCGCGGGGTCCCACGCGACCGACACCGTCCGGGCCGGTCCCGGCCCGGACGGCGACAGCGCCGAGGAGGCAGCACGTGTTCGGTTCCCGCAACGCGCTGTCCACGGCGCACGACGCCGCGTGGAACCGTGACCGGCGGCCTGCGCTCTCGTCCCCCCGTCCGGGGGACGCAGCACGGCACTTCCGATCTGAACCGAGGTGTACGCCCATGGTGGCCCCACCCGACAACGACGTGCTCTGGGCACGAGCCCTGCACTACCGGCACGACGACGGCTCACCCGGACTGAGCGGGGTCTCGCTCGGCGTCCGGGAGGGGGAGATCCTCGCCGTCGGCGGCCCGCGCGGCAGTGGCAAAACGACACTGCTGCGCTGTCTGTCCGGCCTGCTGGCCGCGGGGAGCGGCGAGGTCTGGTTCAACAGCGTGCCGGTGCACACCATGAGCCCGGCCGCCCGTGAGCGGCTGCGCCGGGACCACTTCGGCTGGATCGACCCGGAACCGGTGCTGGTGCCCGAGCTGAACGTCTGGGAGAACGCCGCCCTGCCCCTGATGCTGCGCGGCACCGGCCGGCGCCGTGCGAGAACGGCGGCCCTGGAGTGGCTGGAGCGCCTCGACATCGGCGACGGGGCCCGCAAGCACCCCGGAGAGCTGACGCACGCCGAGCGGCAGCGGGTGTGCGTCGCCCGCGCCCTCGCCCCGGCGCCCTCGGTGCTGTTCGCCGACGAGCCGACCGCCCCGCTGCACCGCGTCGACCGCGCCCATGTGCTGCGCACGCTCACCACGGCGGCCCGCTCGCACGGCATCACCGTGGTCCTGGCGACCCACGACGCGCGGACCGCGGCCCTCGCCGACCGCACGGTGTCGCTGCTCGACGGGCGGCGCGTGCGCACCGTACACCTGCCGCCGGTCTCCGGGACGGCCGCGACGGAAGGCCGGGCGACGTGCTCGCTCTCCGTCTGACCCGAGGCGCCCACCCCGCCGTCCAGCTGCGCCGTCTCCTGGTCGTGGCCGCGTCCGCGGGCACGGGCTTCCTGCTGCTCAGCGCCCTCGGCCACGCGCTGGTACACCCCGGCCCGTCGTCCTCGGCGCTCCGGCTGGCCTGGTGCACGGTCCCGATGGCGGCCACCGTGCACTTCGCGGTCGCGGTCGCCCGCACCGATCCGGGCGCCCGGCCGCGGCCCGGCCTGTCGGCGGTCGGCCTGGGTCCCGCCCGGCTGATGGTGATCTCCGCGGCCACCACGGCGCTGTCCTGCGCGCTGGGCTCGGCGCTGGCCCTGCTGGTCTTCCTCCAGCTGCGCGGCGACCTCACCGGCATCCCCCTCGACGGCGCCGCGAGGGACTTCCTCGCCACCGGCCGGCCGCTGCCGCTGCCGGCGGCCCTGACCCTGCTGGCCCTGGTGCCGCTGAGCGCGTCGGCGGCCGTGGCGGTGTCGCTGCGGCCGCGCGGTCCGGTGACGGGCGCGGCCCGCGCGGGACGGGCGTACGGCAGGTTCGGCGCGTACCGGCGGACACCGGTCCGGGAGTCGTTCGGAGCGTACGGCCGGTTCGGCAGACAGCTGGGGGCGGCGGCCCGCGGCCGGCGCACGGCCGGGGCGGCGCCGGAGCGGGGGGACACCGCGCGGGAGGTCCCCGGGACGGACGCCGACGCCGGGCCCCCCGTGCCGACGGCGCCCCCGTCCGGGCTGCCGTGGGGCGTCTCGGTGCTGGCGGTGGGGCTGGCCGTGGAGGCCTTCGCGAGCCGGACGGGCGGCGGGGGCGCCCCGGGCGAGCGGCCTTCGGCCCTGCTCGGTCTGGCCCTGACCGCCGTCGGTCTCGCCCTGGCCGGTCCCGGACTCACCCATCTGTGCGGCAGGCTGCTGCAGACGGCGGGACCCGGCGCGCTGCGGCTGCTGGCCGGACGGGTGCTCATGACCGAGGCCACGCGCATCGGACGCCCGCTGGGCGTGGTCTGCGCGGTGCTGTCGGCCGCGTACGCCCTGGCCGCGTTGCACGACCGCGAGGACGCCCCCGCCGGGCCGCTCGTCGCGCTCGGGGTGCTGCTGGTGGCCGGCTGCACGACGGCGACACTGCTGACCGCCGCCGTCGAGGCCAGGCAGGCCCGCGCCGTCACCACCGTCGCGCTGCAGCGCCTGGGGGCGGCCACGGGGACCCTGCGCCGGGCCGCCGCGCTCCGCGCGGGCGCGCTTCTGGTCCTGTTCGGGCCGCTGACACTGGTCGTGGCCGAGCTGTCCGTGTGGCCGCTGGCCCGCTGAACGGGCCGTCCGGGAACGGTCCGAAAAAATCCCCGCGGGCCGATGAGTTCCGTGCGCCCCCTTGGTCTACCTCCACGAACACCGTGGAACCGAACGGGAGAGGCCCCGCCATGCACCAGCAGATGATCTTCGTGAACCTGGCCGTCGACGACCTCGACGCCTCGAAGAAGTTCTTCACCGAGCTCGGCTACTCGATCAACGCGCAGTTCAGCGACGAGACCGCCGCGTCGGTCGTGATCAGCGACACGATCGTCGCGATGCTGCTGACCCGGCAGAAGTACGCGCAGTTCACGAAGAAGGAGATCGTGGACGCGACCAGGAGCAGCGAGGTGCTGCTGGGGCTGAGCGCGGAGAGCCGCGAGAAGGTGGACGAGCTGGTGGAGAAGGCCGTCGCGGCGGGCGGCTCGATCACCGGCGAGACCCAGGACCACGGCTTCATGTACGGCCGCGCCTTCGACGACCTCGACGGCCACACCTGGGAGGTCATCTGGATGGACCCGGCGGCGCTGCAGGGCTGAGGAACACTCCGGTCCGGGGCTGCCGGGAAAGCACCGCCGTCCGCCCGAAGGGCGGGCCGGGCGGCGCCGGGTGCGGGGGACCGCGCACCCGGCGCCGCCCGGCGGACGGGGCTTCCGCGACCGGCCCTAGCATGGGCGGGTGCAGACGAGTCCCGCCCATGCCGTCCATCACGGAGACCGCGAGATAGAGACGCTCGAGGAGTTCGACGCGGTCGTCTCCTCCCGCGGCACGCTCTCCGGATTCCGTGTCCAGTCCGTCGACCTGACCGATCGCACACGGGAGTTGCTCACCACCGACACCTCCGGAGCCGTCTTCCTCGGCTGCCGGATGCGCCCCGACGCGGCGGAGAAGCTGCGCGCCGACGGCGCCCTGGTCCTCCCGCCCGTCCCGGACCTGCCCTTCGACCCCTACCGGGGGCACCTCTACACGCCCGACGACCTGTTCGCCTCGCTCGACAAGGGATACGAGGCGACCCCGGACGCGCTGGGCTACGCCTGGTTCCGGCGGACCGGGGCGGACGGCGACATCTTCGCCTCCATGCTGCGCGCGGTCCACGACGACTCCATGTCCGACGCCCTCGACGAACTCCTGCGCGGGGCCCGGGTCGTGGGCGTGATGGGCGGCCACGCGATGGCGCGCGGCACCGAGGAGTTCCGGGGTGCCGCGCGGCTCGGACGGGCGCTGGCCCACGCCGGCTTCACGGTGGCGACGGGCGGCGGTCCGGGCGCGATGGAGGCGGCGAACCTCGGCGCCTACGCGGCCCCGTACGACGACGCCATGCTGGACGAGGCCTGCGCACTGCTGTCGTCCGCCCCCTCGTTCACGCCGTCGATCACCGACTGGGCGCGCGCCGCCTTCGAGGTGCGCGCCCGCTGGCCGAAGGGCAACCACTCGATCGGCATCCCCACCTGGTTCTACGGTCACGAGCCGCCGAACGCCTTCGCCTCGCACATCGCGAAGTACTTCGCCAACGCCACCCGCGAGGACGGGCTGCTGGCCCGCTGCAACGCGGGCGTGGTCTTCCTGCCGGGCGCCGCCGGGACCGTACAGGAGATCTTCGACAACGCGACGCCCAACTACTACGAGTCGCGCGGTGAACCCACCCCCATGGTGCTGGTGAACCGGGCGCACTGGACGGAGCGGCTGCCCGCCTGGCCGCTGCTGCGGTCGCTCGCCCGGGAGCGCTCGATGGAGGCCCGGATCGCCCTGGTCGACCGGATCGAGGAGGCCCCGGAGGCCTTGAAACGTCTGGCAGGTTAATAAGAAGGCAAAGCCCGGCGTCGCTATAGGCATATGCGTTGACACTACTTATGTGGCGCTTATAGACCTGGGAGCCACACGGGAGTGCTGATGCTTCGTCAACACTCCCTCAACCCCCCGCATTTGCGCATTCCCGTAAAGGACAAACGTGGCAGTTCTGTCCGTACCCCGTCGTACCGTCGCGCGCTCCGTGCGCGCCCTCGGTGTCGTCTCCGCGTCCGCCGCCCTCGCGATCGGCGTCGCCGGCAACGCGGCGGCCTGCAACATCAGCGAGTTCTCGGCCGAGGCCAAGTGCGTCGGTGACAAGGGCGTCATCACCGTCACCGACAAGGACCCGGCCGGCGTCCCCGCCACCATCACCGTCTTCCTGCAGGACAAGCAGGTCGGCGAGCAGGTGGTCAAGGGCTCCCGTGAGGGCACCACCATCACCTTCGAGGAGGACTGGAAGCCGAACACCGAGTACCGCATCCACGTCGACGCGAAGCCCTACGTCGACGAGGACATCAAGCCGAACCTGGTCACCCCGGCGACGGCCTGCAAGACGGCGGAGGAGCCGCCGGCCGAGGAGGAGCCCGAGCCGACCCCGTCGGAGCCCTCCTCCACCCCGCCGGCCGAGGAGGAGCCCGAGCCGACCCCGTCGGCGTCGGAGAGCGAGAGCACCGCTCCGGCGGACACCTCGAACAACGAGCCCTCCCCGGCCGGTGAGTCGAACCTCGCCGAGACCGGCGCCAACTCCAACACCGGCCTGATCGCCGGCGTCGCGGCCGCCCTGGTCGTGGTCGGCGGTGGCGCGGTCTTCTTCGGCATGCGCCGCCGCGGGGCGAACAGCCAGCGCTGACGCCTCCCGCACGCAGTGGCGGCCCGTCCCCTGCCGGGGGCGGGCCGCCTCCGCGTTCAGCCCAGCACCGCGATCTCCGCCGCGTCGAACTCCACGCCGACCTCGTCCCCGGCCTCCGGCGCGGCCCTGAGCGCACAGGCCGCCTCCAGACGGGGGGCGTCCTCCGGCTGGAGGTGGACGGCGACGTGGGTGCCGCGGAAGGTGCGCGCGGTCACCGTGCAGCGCAGCCCCTCGTCGGCCGGGACCAGGCGGACACCGGCGGGCCGGACGAGGAGCGTGCGGGCGCCCCGCGGGGCGCCGTCCGGCACCGGCACCTTGCCCCAGGGGGTCACGGCGACGCCGTCCGCGACGGTCGCCTCGACGACGTTCTCGAAGCCGAGGAAGCGGGCCACGAACGCGTCGGCCGGACGCTGCCACACCTCCAGCGGCGTCCCCGACTGGGCGATCCGCCCGTTCCGCATCACCACGACCCGGTCGGCCAGCGCGAACGCCTCGCCCTGGTCGTGGGTCACGGCGAGCACCGTGGTGCCCAGCCGGCCGAACAGCTCCCGGAGTTCGACGACGAGGCGCTCCCGGAGCGACCGGTCGAGCTGACCGAGCGGCTCGTCGAGCATCAGCAGCCGGGGGCTGGGCGCGAGGGCGCGGGCGAGCGCGACGCGCTGCTGCTCGCCGCCGGACAGCGCGGCGACGGCGCGTCCGGCCGCCCCCGGCAGCCCCACGAGGTCCAGCAGCTCCCGTACCCGGTCCGCCTGTTCGGCGCGTGACGCGCCGCGCATCCGCAGCCCGAAGGCCACGTTCCCGCCGACGTCCCGCTGCGGGAAGAGCTGGTGGTCCTGGAACATCAGTCCGACCCCGCGCCGGTGCGCGGGCACGCCGGCCTGGTCCTGTCCGTCGAGCCGGATCCGCCCGGAGTCCAGGGGCTGCAGTCCGGCGACCGCCCGCAGCAACGTCGACTTGCCGCTGCCGCTGGGGCCGAGCACACAGACGATCTCGTGCTCGGCGACTCCCAGGTCGACGTCGTCCAGCACCGCCCGCCCGCCGAAGCGGACGGTCGCGCCCTGAAGGCTCAGCAGCATCTAGAACTCCCCGGTCCGGTCGGTCCGCAGCCGCTCCAGCACCAGCAGCGCCACCGCGCACACGATCATCAGAATCGTCGACAGGGCCATCGCCTGGCCGTAGTTGAGGTCCCCGGGCCGTCCCAGCAGCCGCGCCACGGCGACCGGCAGGGTGGGGTTCTCCGGCCGCGCGATGAACACCGTCGCCCCGAACTCCCCCAGTGACACCGCGAAGGCGAACCCGGCCGCGACCAGCAGCGCCCGCCGCACCAGCGGCAGGTCCACCTCCCGCCACGCCCGCCACGGCGACGCCCCGAGCACCGCCGCCGCCTCCCGCAGCCGTACGTCCACGGCCCGCAGCACCGGCAGCATGGTCCGTACGACGAAGGGGACGCCGACGAGCGCCTGGGCGAGCGGGACCAGGATCCAGGAGGCCCGCAGGTCCAGCGGCGGCTCGTCGAGGGCGATCAGGAAACCGAAGCCGACGGTCACCGCGGACACCCCGAGCGGCAGCATCAGCAGCGCGTCGAAGCCGCGCACCAGCCGGCCCGCGTCCCGCCGGGTCAGCGCGACGGCGGCGAGAGAGCCGACCAGCACGGCGATGGCGGTGGCGGCGACCGCGTACTGCAGCGAGTTGCCGACCGCCTCGATCGGAGCGGCCAGGAACACTCCCCCGTCGTCCTCGGTCAGCGCCCGGTAGTAGCCGAGGCCGGCGGCCCCGAAGGACCGCTCCACCAGGACCGCGAGGGGCAGCAGGAGCAGCACGGCGACGGTGGCGACGACGGAGCCCAGCAGCGCCCACTGCCCGGCGCCGCGCGGCCGCCGCGCGGTCACCGAGGCGTCCACCAGCCGCAGCGCGGTCTCCCGGCGCCGTACGGTCCAGGCGTGCAGGGCGAGGATCGCGCCCACGGCGACGAACTGGATCATTGTCAGGACGGCGGCCGTGGAGAGGTCGAAGATCTCGGAGGTCTGCCGGTAGATCTCCACTTCGAGCGTGGAGAAGGTCGGCCCGCCGAGGATCTGCACCACGCCGAAGGAGGTGAAGGTGAACAGGAAGACCATCAGCGCGGCGGCGGCCACGGCGGGCGCGAGCGCGGGCAGGGTGACGGTGCGCCAGGCCGCGAACCGCGAGGCGCCGAGCATCCGCGCGGCCTCCTCCTGCCGCGGGTCGAGCTGGGACCACAGCCCGCCCACGGTGCGCACGACGACGGCGTAGTTGAAGAAGACGTGCGCGAGCAGGATCGCCCACACCGTGGTGTCCAGCCGCAGGCCCCACAGTTCGTCGAGGAGCCCGCCGCGTCCCACGAGCGCCATGAACGCCGTGCCGACGACGACCGTCGGCAGCACGAACGGCACGGTGACCACGGCCCGCAGCACCTGTTTGCCGGGGAAGTCGAAGCGGGCGAGGACATGGGCGCCGGGCAGGGCGATCAGCAGGGTGAGGGCGGTGGAGGCCAGCGCCTGCCAGGTGGTGAACCACAGGACCTGCCGGACGTCCGACTGTGCCAGGACGTCCCCGATCCGCCCGAGCCGCCAGGTCCCGTCGGCCTTCAGTCCGCGCGCGACGATCGCGGTGACGGGATAGGCGAAGAAGACGGCGAAGAACGCGACGGGCACGGCCATCAGGCCGAACCGCGCCGCGCTCCCGCGCCGCCCGGCCGCGGCTCGCGTCACTTCAGTACCAGCGAGGTCCACGACTTGACCCACTGGTCACGGTGGGCGGCGATCTTCTCCGGGTCCATGGTCTGCGGGTCCTTCGCCTGCGGCCCGAACTTCACGAACTCCTCGGGCACCTGGGCGGCCTCCCGCACCGGGTAGACGAACATGTTGAGCGGCATGTCGTCCTGGAACCGCTTGCTGATCAGGAAGTCGAGCAGCGCCTTTCCGCCCTCGGGGTTCTTCGCGTTGCTCAGCAGCCCCGCGTACTCGACCTGGCGGAAGCAGGTGCCCTCGGCGACGCCGGTCGGGGCGGTCTCCGGCTTCGGATCGGCGTAGACGACCTCGGCGGGCGGCGAGGAGGCGTACGACACCACCAGCGGCCGGTCGGCCTTGGCCTTCCTGCCGCCGGCCGAGCCGGAGAACTCCTCGTTGTAGGCCTGCTCCCAGCCGTCGACCACCTTCACTCCGTTGGCCTTGAGCTTCTTCCAGTAGTCCGGCCAGCCCTCGTCCCCGTACTTCGCGGCCGTGCCGAGCAGGAAGCCGAGGCCGGGCGAGGAGGTGGAGGCGTTCTCGACGACGAGGAGGTCCTTGTACGCGGGCTTGGCCAGGTCGTCGAAGGTCTTCGGCGGGGTCAGCTTCTTCTTCTCGAACCACGCCTTGTCGTAGTTGACGCAGACGTCGCCGCTGTCGACGGGGGTGACCCGGTGCTCGTCCTCGTCCACCCGGTACCCGGGCAGGATCAGGTCCGCGCCCTTCGCCTCGTACGGCTGGAACAGCCCGTTGTCGAGGGCGCGGGACAGCAGGGTGTTGTCGACGCCGAAGAAGACGTCACCCTGCGGGTTGTCCTTGGTCAGGATCGCCTTGTTCACGGCCTGCCCGGCGTCGCCGTCCTCGAGGACCCTGAGCTTGTAGCCGGACTGCTTCTCGAAGGCGGCGACGACGTCCTTCGACACGGCCCACGAATTGTGGCTGACGAGGGTCACGGTCCCGGACCCGCCGCCGCTGCCGTCGGCGTCGCCGCCGGACGACCCGCACGCGGACAGCGTGACCAGCCCCAGCCCGACGGCCAGGGCCGTGACCTTCTTGGTGATGCCCACTTGATTCCTCCTGGAGTGACCAGGAAGAGACGCGGCCCTGCCCGGAACCCCTCTGCGGGGTCCCGGGCAGGGCGCAACAGCTCGAGTGATGACCGATCTCCCTACCCAGAATGACCTGGGCCAGGTTCGGAGGGTCTGCGGCCGGTGCCGCACTCTCAGCGCTGTGGCGCTCCCCTGTCGGAATATGAAGATGTGCTTACGCGAGTCACATTACCGCTCGCTCGCGGCGAGCTGACCACACGCCCCGTCGATCTCCTGCCCCCGGGTGTCCCGGATCGTCACCGGCACACCGTGCGCGGCGATCGCCTCCACGAACGCCTTCTCGTCCTCGGGACGGGAGGCGGTCCACCGGGAGCCGGGCGTGGGGTTGAGCGGGATGAGGTTGACGTGCACCGGCCGGCCCTTGAGCATCCGTCCGAGCCGGTCACCGCGCCAGGCCTGGTCGTTGATGTCCCGGATGAGGGCGTACTCGATGGACAGCCGACGGCCCGACTTGGCCGCGTACTCGAACCCGGCGTCGAGCACCTCGCGCACCTTCCACCGCGTGTTCACGGGGACGAGGGTGTCGCGCAGCTCGTCGTCGGGGGCGTGCAGCGAGATGGCGAGCCGGCACTTGAAGCCCTCGTCGGAGAACCGGTGGATCGCCGGCACGAGGCCGACGGTCGACACGGTGATCCCGCGCTGGGACAGGCCGAGCCCGTCCGGCTCGGGGTCGGTCAGACGGCGGATCGCCCCCACGACCCGGTTGTAGTTGGCGAGCGGCTCCCCCATGCCCATGAACACGATGTTGCTGAGCCGCGCCGGGCCACCGGGCACCTCGCCGTCCCTCAGCGCCCGCATCCCGTCCACGATCTGGTGCACGATCTCGGCGGTCGACAGGTTCCGGTCCAGCCCGGCCTGTCCGGTCGCGCAGAACGGGCAGTTCATGCCGCAGCCGGCCTGCGAGCTGATGCACATCGTCACCCGGTCCGGGTAGCGCATCAGCACCGACTCGACGAGCGTGCCGTCGAACAGCTTCCACAGCGTCTTGCGGGTGGTGCCCTGGTCGGTCGACAGGTGTCGCACGACCGTCATCAGCTCCGGCAGCAGCGCCTCCCGGAGCCTGTCGCGGGAACCGGCGGGGATGTCGGTCCACTGCTCCGGGTCGTGCGCGTACCGCGCGAAGTAGTGCTGCGAGAGCTGCTTGGCACGAAACGGCTTCTCACCGGCCGCGGCGACCGCCTCCTTGCGCTCGGCGGGCGTGAGGTCGGCGAGGTGCCGCGGGGGCTTCTTGGCTCCGCGCGGCGCGACAAAGGTGAGTTCTCCGGGCTTGGGCATGGTGCTACCAGTGTCGCAGATCAACTTGCGTGACCTGCGGCTGCCGGTCCGGACGCCTGTCGCTGGCGGCCGCCGTCCGCCGTCGCCGGTCCCCCTCGAAGGCCCGGGGCGGCCCGGGGGCACTGCGGGACAACCCGTTGACCTGGCCATGGATGTGGGATGTGATCACCCCATGGGTCCTGGCGGCGGTGGCGAGACGGGTGCGGAGGCGGCCGACGACGCGATCGTCGCCGGGCAGATCATCCTCGGGCTGAAGACGCTACGTGATCACCTCGGCTGCTCGTTGCGTGGAGCCCTCGACGCCTACGTCGCACGCTACGAGGTGTTGCGACGGGAACGCGCGGCCGACTTCACCAAGAGCCACGAGGAGTACTGGGCGAACTTCCACTCATGACCCAACGGACGCGATCTTGAAAACCGTCGTGGCAGCGATGTCACCGTGGGTTCACATCCCACCGCCTTCGCGCGAGGGGTGGTGGGAACGGCCCCTGACCCGAGCAGTCGGCCAGGGGCCGCGCGTGCCCGGGCTCCGACAGCGTTCGGCTTTCCCCGCGGCTCACCACTCGATCGGGCACGGCCGGGGGCACGGCCGGGGCACGGCCGGCCGGACACCGGGCCGACCCGCCCTGGAGTGTGTCGCCTCCCGTGCACAGGTCGGGTCCGGCATCGGAGGAGACCGGGGAAGCGCCCCGACCTCCGAATCGCTTGCCACGCTCTTCCCAGGACCAGGACGGCTCCGCTCGACCCCCTCGACGCGCGTCCAGGGGCCCGGTGCAGGGCGCCTCAGGAGTCGGCGGCGTCGTCCACTGTCCGTCGTACCTCCAGAACCGTGTCGACACCGGTGAGCTCGCAGAGCCGCCGAACCTGCCGTGACGGCGAGACCACGCGCAGGGTGCCCATCTGGTGGTTGAGGATCAGCAGATTCAGAAACGCCGAGTCCGCGAAGGTGACGCCGGAGGCGTCCAACACCACCTTTGGATACCGTCCGACAGCGGCCTTCAGCGCATCCGCCAGTGGCCCGGCCGTGTGCGTGTCGAAGGAGCCGCGCGCGGTGACGACCCAGGCACCGCGCCGTTCGTACTGGTGCACCGAGGCCTGTTCCGGGACATGCTCGAAGGCCCGTCTTGGTGCCGGCTTCTCGGCGGCGTCGCTCATGAGCGTCGGCGAGACGGCCTCGTCCCAGGGCACCATCGGGCTCCTCCTGCTGCGCCGCTCCCTCATGGGAGCAGGTCATCGATTACCTGAAAAGTATGTCACGTATTCGCGTTCCGGCAATGGTGAGCCTTAAAATGCGGAGCATGGCTGGAGTGCCCGAACCTCACACCGGATGGACGTTCATCACCAATCACGCGCGTGTGCTTGCAGTCATCGCCGACAACCCGAACGTTCGGATCCGCGACATCGCCGCCCACTGCCGGCTCACCGAGCGTGCCGTCCAGCGGATCATTTCGGATCTCGAACAGGATGGTTACCTCTCCCACACCCGCGACGGACGCACGAACACCTACCGCATTGAGCCGGACAAGGTGCTGCGCCACCCGGCAGAGGCCGGCCTCCCCGTAGCCTCCCTGCTGTCCCTGCTCGTGCAGGATGAGACCGAACGCGTCAGGAAACCGGTTACTCAGTACGGGCGGTTGGGGACGAGCGCGGTCAGGTAGTGCCGGGTCGCATGCCGGCCGTCGCGCTCTTCCTCGGCCCACTGCCGACCCCGGCCCCCTCCCGTCCGCCGTCGCCCCGCACACCGTGGAGCGGACGCGGGGCCCCGACGTCCAGATGGAGCGCGCCACCGTACAACGACCTGGACGCCGGGGGCCGCGTCCGCCCGGCTCTGCCTGGGTCGACGGTGGGCGGGAGGGGAGCACCCCGCGCACGCTGCTCCGGGCCTGCGGTCGGCGACGGCGCCCCCTCCGTCCCGGTGCCGGCCGGTCCACGCGCCGGGGCATTGCCCTGACCGTCACCGCGCTATGCGGGTTCCGCTCCCGGGCCGTTGCTTCGTTGCGGCCCCCGGAGGCGCAGAGGGGCCGACCCCTGACGAAGCAGGGAGGCCCTACCGGACACCGCGAGCGGACTCGTCCGGCGCAGCGACGTCACGGTCCAGGAACGGAAGCCGGCTCCTGCGGCTGCCGGCTTGATCCCGCAGGCCGGTGAGGGACGGCACGTACGAGTCCGCCCGTGAGCACGGCATGCACGCCCCGAGGCACTCCTGCGCCTCGGTGTTGTGGGACGCCGGCGAGAGCATCAGGGCGGTGAGCCAGTACGGGGGCACTCCGGCCCCGGGCCGATACCGCGGGTCTACGCGCATCCCATGCCATCGGGCCAGGAGCGGACCCGGAAGGAAGTGGACGCGGTGCTGTCCCCCGACATCGCGCAGTACGGCTGACCTGAGGGGCGTGAGGAGGACAGGAGTCCGGGAGCGATCCCTGGGACGGATGTGCGGGGGACGTGGTTGACGACCACCGCAGGTGCTGTGACCGCGCTGGTGGCGGCATCGTCAACGGACCTGCAGCACCGCGTCCGGGAGGAGAGGACCCCGAGGTCGGAGGGGCGAGTCAGCAACTGGGCGGTCCTCCGGGCTCGGGCACGGTGCTGCCAGTGCCGCGGATCCACTCGGGTGACCCGGCCGGGCCCGGAGCAGGCCGGTGATCAACCCCACGGCCGTGCCGGAGCGGTCCTTCGCGCGGTGCCACGGACCACAGGGGCGGCGCACCCCGCGCCGTCCCCTCCGGTCGAGGAACGCCCCGCGCCACGCACAGGGCGAATCACGGTGGTGCCTGCCGTCGCTCCGCCCCGCCGTGGCGGCGCCCCGCTGGACGCTTCGGATCACCTGGCGCCGGCACGGCGAACGGCCTCCGCCCGGATCGGGCGGAGGCCGTTCGAGGAGGTGCCGGTCAGCCGGACCCGACGAAGAGCACCAGCAGCAGCCACACCACCGGCGCCGTCGGCAGCAGGGAGTCCAGGCGGTCCATGATGCCGCCGTGGCCCGGGAGCAGCGTGCCCATGTCCTTGATGCCCAGATCACGCTTGATCATGGACTCGCCGAGGTCGCCCAGCGTGGCGCTGGCCGCGACCGCGAGGCCCAGCAGCAGACCCTGCCACCAGCTGCCGTCGTCGATGAGGAACTGCATGCACAGCGCGCCGGCCACCATCGCGAAGCCGATCGCGCCCAGCAGGCCCTCGCGGGTCTTGCCGGGGCTGATGCGCGGGGCGAGCTTGTGCCGGCCGAAGCGCCAGCCGACGGCGTACGCACCGGTGTCGCTGACCACCGTCAGCAGGAGGAAGGTGAGGACCCGCCAGGGACCGTCGTCGGCGGTGAGCATCATTGCGACGAAGGTCGCCAGGAACGGCACGTAGAACGCCGCGAAGACCCCCGCCGTGACGTCCTTGAGATAGCCCTCGGGCGGGGCCGCCATCCGCCAGACCAGCACCGCCAGCGTGGTGAGCGCCATGGTGACCCACGCGCCCTCGGCCCCCCGGGCGTACCCGGCGACGACCATGGCCGCGCCGCCCAGCGCGAGCGGGACGAGGGGCGCCTTGATGCCCTTGCGTTCGTCGAGCCGCTTGGTCAGCTCCCACAGGCCCACCACCACGGCGACCGCGATCACACCGACGAAGACCGCCTTGACGACGAACAACGACGCGACGATCACCGCACCGAGCCCGACGCCGACGCCTATCGCGGCGCCCAGGTCGCGTCCCGCGCTCTTCTTCTGCGGTGCGGGTGCCGGCTGCGGGGCGTCGGGCATGGGCTCCGGATTCTGCGGCACCTCCCCCGGGAGGGGTCGGGCCCGCGTCGGCTCGTCTCGGAACAAGGGGCCGCTCAGCCGAGCGGCCCCCCGGTCCACCTCCTGGTCTCCGCCGTGTTCGGGTACGTCGGGCACCGTGGGCATGGGGCGCGTCTGCTGCGCGCTGTGCGCATCGTACGCGTGACCCGCCGGGGCAGCCCCCCGGCCAGGCCCGTGATCGGACGGCCCCCAGTACCCGGTCTGCGGCGTCCCCCAGGAAGAGTCGTTCATCAGACCTCGAGCAGCTCCGCTTCCTTGTGCTTCAGGAGCTCGTCCACCTGGGCGACGTACTTCGCCGTGGTGTCGTCGAGCTCCTTCTCCGCACGGCGGCCCTCGTCCTCGCCGACCTCGCCGTCCTTGATCAGCTTGTCGATGGCGTCCTTGGCCTTGCGGCGCACGGAGCGGATGGAGACCTTGGCGTCCTCACCCTTGGTCTTGGCGACCTTGATGTAGTCGCGACGGCGCTCCTCGGTGAGCTCGGGGAACACCACGCGGATGATGTTGCCGTCGTTGCTCGGGTTGACGCCCAGGTCGGAGTCGCGGATCGCCTGCTCGATGTTGCGCAGCGCGCTCTTGTCGAACGGGGTCACCACGGCCATGCGCGGCTCGGGCACGGAGAACGAGGCCAGCTGGTTGATCGGCGTCAGCGCACCGTAGTAGTCGGCCACGATCTTGTTGAACATCGCCGGGTGCGCACGGCCGGTGCGGATCGCGGCGAAGTCCTCCTTGGCGACCACGACGGCCTTCTCCATCTTCTCCTCGGCCTCGAGGAGGGTCTCTTCGATCACCACTTGCTCCTGCGTGTCTTGAGTAGGCCCGGCCGCGGTGCCTTTGCGGGGCGGCAGCCGGCTGCGTCGCGTCTTCTTCCTGCACGGTTCCCGACCGGCAGGACATTGTCCATCCCCCGGTCAGCTGCGGCCGGCTTGGTCGCCCACCAGCGTGCCGATCTTCTCACCCTTGACGGCACGGGCGATATTGCCCTCCTTCAGGAGCTCGAAGACGACGATCGGGAGACTGTTGTCACGGCAGAGCGTGACGGCCGTGGCGTCGGCGACCTTCAGTTCCCGGGTGATGACCTCGCCGTAGCCGAGCGCGTCGAACTTCACGGCGTCGGGGTTGGTCTTCGGGTCGGAGTCGTAGACGCCGTCCACCCCGTTCTTGCCCATGAGCAGCGCCTCGGCGTCGATCTCCAGGGCGCGCTGGGCGGCGGTGGTGTCGGTGGAGAAGTACGGCATGCCCATACCGGCGCCGAAGATGACCACGCGGCCCTTCTCCAGGTGCCGTACGGCGCGCAGCGGAATGTAGGGTTCGGCGACCTGCCCCATGGTGATGGCGGTCTGCACGCGGCAGTCGACGCCCTCCTTCTCCAGGAAGTCCTGGAGGGCGAGGCAGTTCATCACGGTGCCGAGCATGCCCATGTAGTCGGAACGGGCACGGTCCATGCCGCGCACCTGGAGCTCGGCGCCGCGGAAGAAGTTGCCGCCGCCGATGACGATCGCGATCTGCGCGCCGTCCCGTACGACGGCCGCGATCTCACGCGCGATGGCGTGCACCACGTCGGGGTCGACACCCAGTCCCCCGCCACCGGAGAAGGCCTCTCCGGACAGCTTCAGCAGAAACCGGCCGCTTACTTTGCCGTCGTCGCTCTTCTCAGCCTTGGTGGTCATCGGGGATCCCGCCTCTTTCGCGTGTTGCACATACGAAGAAGGCCATTGCCGGTGGGGTGTGTTGCGCATCCCATGCGGCAATGGCCTCCTCGTCAGATCTGCTGTCGTCCCGCACGCGCGCGTGCGTGGACGCGTGTCCGAACGACTGCTGTCGACCCTATCGGGGTCGCGCGCCCGTCGCGGTACGGACTCAGATGCCGACCTTGATGCGCGTGAAGCGCTTCAGGGTGACACCGGCCTCGTCCAGGACCTTCTGGACGGACTTCTTGTTGTCCAGCGCGTAGGGCTGGCCGAGCAGCGTGGCGTCCTTGAAGAAGCCGTTCAGGCGACCCTCGACGATCTTGGCGATCGCGGCCTCGGGCTTGCCCTCGGCGCGGGTGGTCTCCTCGGCGATGCGGCGCTCGGACTCGACGACCTCGGCCGGGACCTCCTCCTTGGAGAGGTACTTCGGCGAGAAGGCGGCGATGTGCTGGGCGACGCCCTTGGCGATCTCGGCGTTCGGCTTGTCGAGCTCGACGAGGACACCGATCTGCGGGGGCAGGTCGGGCATCGTGCGGTGCATGTACGCGGTGACGTAGCCGTCGGCGAACTGCGCGAAGCGGTCCAGGACGATCTTCTCGCCCAGGTTGGCGTTGGCCTCGTCCACGAACGCCTGGACGGTCTTGCCGGCCTCGATCTCGGAGGCGAGCAGGGCCTCGAGGTCGGCCGGGGAGGTCTTGGCGACGTGCTCGGCGATGGCGGTGGCCACGGCCTGGAACTTCTCGCCCTTGGCGACGAAGTCCGTCTCGCACTTCAGCTCGACGAGGACGCCGGAGGAGTTGTCGTCGGCGATGATCGAGACCACGGCGCCGTTCTCGGCGGAGCGGCCCTCGCGCTTGGCGACGCCCTTCTGGCCCTTGATGCGGAGCGCCTCGACGGCCTTCTCGACGTTGCCCTCGGCCTCGTCCAGCGCCTTCTTGCAGTCCATCATGCCGGCGCCGGTGAGCTCCCGGAGCTTCTTGACGTCGGCGGCGGTGTAGTTCGCCATGAGTCTGTGAGTCTTTCTCGAAGTCTGGAGGTTCGAAGATCCGCGGGTCAGGACCTGACTGAGGCAGGCCTCCGACTCGCCACTGACCTACGGGTGAACGGCGGGAGCGGATGTGGTTGCCACCGCTCCCGCCGTCATCGGCTCTGACGGGGCGGTCAGGCCTGCTCGGCCTCGGCGGCCGGGGCGGCCTCGGCAGCCGGGGCCTCGGCGGCGGGGGCCTCGGCCGGCTTCTCGGCCTCGGCCTCGGCCTCGGCCGGGGCGGCCTCCTCGGTCTTCTTCTCGCCCGCGAGCAGGTCGCGCTCCCACTCGGCCAGCGGCTCGCCGGCGGCCTTCTCGCCCTTGCCCTCGGTGGCGACACCGGAGCGGGCCATCAGGCCCTCGGCGACGGCGTCGGCGATCACGCGGGTGAGCAGGGTGACGGAGCGGATCGCGTCGTCGTTGCCCGGGATCTTGTAGTCGACCTCGTCGGGGTCGCAGTTGGTGTCGAGGATGGCGACGACCGGGATGTTGAGCTTCCGGGCCTCGCCGACCGCGATGTGCTCCTTCTTGGTGTCCACGATCCAGACGGCGCTGGGCACCTTCTGCATCTCGCGGATACCGCCGAGGGTCTTCTCCAGCTTGGCCTTCTCGCGGGAGAGGACCAGCAGCTCCTTCTTGGTGAGGCCGGAGGCGGCCACGTCCTCGAAGTCGATCTGCTCGAGCTCCTTGAGGCGCTGCAGACGCTTGTAGACGGTCGAGAAGTTGGTGAGCATGCCGCCCAGCCAGCGCTGGTTGACGTAGGGCATGCCGACCCGGGAGGCCTGCTCCGCGATGGCCTCCTGCGCCTGCTTCTTCGTGCCGACGAACATGACCGTGCCGCCGTGGGCGACGGTCTCCTTGACGAACTCGTAGGCGCGGTCGATGTACGACAGCGACTGGAGCAGGTCGATGATGTAGATGCCGTTGCGCTCGGTGAAGATGAAGCGCTTCATCTTCGGGTTCCAGCGACGGGTCTGGTGACCGAAGTGGACGCCGCTCTCCAGCAGCTCCCGCATCGTGACGACGGCCATGGCCGTATCTCCTTGAATGTCTCGGTTGTGCCGCGGATGCCGGACGGCTCCCGCGCCTGACGCCCGCGACGCGCCGTTGCCACGAAGGACCGAGGGGCGCTGACATCCGGGGTCCGGCCGTGGCCGTTCCTGATGTCGGGGCGTGCGAAGTCGACCCGGTGGCCCGGATCGCCATCAGAAGTGTACGGGACCCACGGGGCGCCGGGTGACGCCGTTGTCCACAAACGGCCGGTGGTCCCCAGGTCCGGGCGGTGGTCTCGGCCGTCCGGAAGGCTGCGCGGCATGCGAAAGAGTGCATTCACGAGGGCGTGTGCGCGGTTGGTCCTTCCGGTGGTCCTGGCCCTGGCGGCGCTGTCGGCCCCGCCGCCGTCGGGCCCGACGGCGGCGACGGCGGGGGCGGGGGCTCCGGGGACGCCGGCGCCGGCGGGAGAGGACACCGGGACGCCGGCCGTCGGGAGGACGTGGCCGGTGGGATCACGGCCACGGGTGCTGCGCGGCTGGGAGCCGCCGGTGACGGCGTACGGGCGCGGGCACCGGGGCGTGGACCTCGTGGCGGCACCGGGGACGCCGGTACGGGCGGTGGCGGCGGGACGGGTCTCCTTCGCCGGCCGGGTGGCCGGGAAGGGCGTGGTCTCGGTGGAGCTGACCGGTACGGGCGACCCCCCGCTGCGCACCACCTACGAACCGGTCCGCGCGTCGGTGGCCGAGGACGACGAGGTGACGGCGGGCGAGGTGGTCGGCACGGTGGAACCCGCGGGTTCCCACTGCACGGCCCCCTGCGTCCACTGGGGCCTGCTGAGGGGCGGCCGCTACCTGGACCCGCTCGCCCTGCTGCCTCCGTGGCTGCTGCGGAGGGACCCGCCGAGGCTGCTGCCGGTGCTGGGCGTACCAGTGCCGGGGTGAGGCCCGGGACACGGGGGCGCGTCAGCCCCGTACCCCCCCGAGGGCCATCGAGACCGCCGCTTCGGTGATCGCGTCCGGGTGTTCCGCCGCGCCCAGCTCGATGCGGCGCACGGCCGCGTCGACCACACCCTGGAGCAGCATCGCCGCGAGGCGGGGCTCGGCGTGGCCCAGGCCGGCCAGGGCCTCGACGATCATCGCGACGAGTCCGCCGTGCGCGGCGCGGATCTTCTCCCGGGCCCCGGCGTCGAGCTCGCTCGCGGAGATCGCGACCACGGCCCGGTGCCGCCGGTCCCCCACCAGTTCCAGCTGTGTGCGGACGTACGCCTCGACCTTGGCCTCGGCGCCGTCGGCGGCGGCCATCGCCGCCTCGACCTCCGCCGCCCAGACCGGGAAGTCGACCTCGCACAGCTCCTCGACGACGGCGGCCCGCGAGCGGAAGTACTCGTACACGGACGAACGCGCGAGACCGGTGCGCTCGGCGAGGGCCGGGAAGGTCAGCGCCTCCGTACCGCCCTCGGACAGCAGGGAGCGTGCCGCGTCCAGCAGGGCGGCTCGCTGCATCGACCGGTGCTCGGCCACGGAGGCCGCTCGAATCCTTGGCACGTCGTCCACTTTACGGACGCCCCGCCCGTGGCGGCCAGGGGATCGGCCGGCTCCGCGCCCGCCGGGCTCAGCGGCCGAAACCCGCCAGCTTCGCGCGCAGCTGCAGCACCGACTTGGTGTGGATCTGGCTGACCCGGCTCTCGGTCACGCCCAGCACGTTGCCGATCTCGGCGAGGGTGAGCCCCTCGTAGTAGTACAGGGTGACCACGGTCTTCTCCCGCTCCGGGAGCGTGTTGATGGCCCGCGCCAGGAACCTCCGCAGCTCCCGGTCCTCGGCCACCTCCACCGGGTTGTCGGCGGTGGTGTCCTCCAGGGTGTCCATCAGGCTCAGCCGGTCGCCGCCCTCGCCGCCGACGTGCAGCAGCTCCTCCAGCGCGACGACGTTCGCCAGCGACAGCTGGCTGAAAACCGCGTGCAGCTCGTCCACGGCGATGCCCAGCTCGCCGGCGACCTCGCTCTCGGAGGGCGTGCGCCGCAGCCGTGCCTCCAGCGTGGCGTAGGCGCGCTCCACGTTGCGCGCCTTCTGCCGCACCGAGCGCGGGATCCAGTCCAGCGCCCGCAGCTCGTCGATCATCGCGCCCCGGATGCGGGTGATCGCATAGGTCTCGAACTTGATCTCCCGGTCGACGTCGAACTTCTCGATCGCGTCGATCAGCCCGAAAACCCCGGAGGAGACGAAGTCCGCCTGGTCGACGTTGGACGGCAGTCCCACGCTGACCCGGCCGGCGACGTACTTCACCAGCGGCGAGTAGTGCAGGATCAGCTGCTCCCGCAGCCGCTCGTCCCCCGTCGCCTTGTACGACCGCCACAGCTCGTCGAGCGTCGAGGGAGCGGGCGGCCGCACGCTGCCACCGTCACGGGCGGCTGGGGGGATCGCCGCCCGGTCGGACCCGGAGGTGTGCTGGGGCATTCGTCGCCTTGTGCCGTTCTGCCGTGGACCGGTGCTGCCTGGGTGCGCCGTCTGTCCGATGTCTGGGTGCCTGTCCTTGCCTGTCCGTGTCGGATCCTCGTGAGCGTAGCGTGACTGCGGCGTCGCGGTGTGCGAAGAGGGGAGCGAGGCCGTGCGCAGATTCGTTCCGGGGGCCGCTCCACCGGGGCACGACCGTCGCTCTGTGTGATCGACGGGGTGACCCAACTGACGTGAATTCCAAGGGGTGTCGAGGTTCCCCCGGACGGCCGAACACGCTGCGTCAGCGAGGCCCGGGGCCGTCCCGGACGGAGATCATCGCCTGGCGCGTCAACTTCCAGCCGTCGCCGTGTCGTTCGACGTAGCCAAGTGCTCGCAGTTCGTACAGTCTCGCGATCGCGTCGTCCGGGGTGGTCTGCGCGGCGAGCGCGATCTCCCCGGGCCGGGCCGTGCCGCGCCCCGGCAGCGCGGCGAGCACCTGCCGTACGGCCGGGCCGAGCAGGTCCCGCGGCAGCACCGGCCCCCGGCGCTCCGGCGCGAGTTCGCCCATGGCGCCGACCAGTTCGACGACCTCGGCGGCATCGGTGACCAGTACCGCGTCCTGCCGCAGCAGTTCGTGCACTCCGGCGGAGAGCCCGCTGGTGGCCGGCCCCGGCACTCCCATCGTGTGGCGTCCCAGCCGCCGGGCCGCGCGGGCGGTCACCAGGGAGCCGCTGCGGTGGGCGGCCTCGACCACGACGGTGCCCCGGGTGAGCGCGGCGATCACCCTGTTGCGGAGGATGAATCTGCTCTGTGTCGGGTGGTCACCGGGCGGCAACTCGCCGATGACCAGGCCCTGTTCCGCGATCCTGCCGATCAGCCCGGCGTGTCCGCGCGGGTAGGGCCGGTCGACTCCGCAGGCGAGGACGGCGACGGTGGCGCCGCCCGCGCCGAGGACGCCGCGGTGGGCGGCGCCGTCGATCCCGTAGGCACCGCCGGAGACCACGATCCAGCCGCGTTCGGCGAGGCCCGCGGAGAGGGTGGCGGCCATGTGCGCGCCGTACTCGGTGCAGGCGCGGGCGCCGACGACGGCGACCGAGCGCAGCGCCCACATCCGCAGGTCCGCTCCCCCGCGCACCCACAGCCCGAGGGGCCGGGCGTCGCCCAGGTCGTCGAGCTGACCGGGCCACTGCGGGCTGCCCGGGCCCACGAAGCGCACCCCGGCGTCCCGCGCGACGGCGAGGTCCTCGCGCGGTTCGGCCCGCTCGGCCCGGGCCAGCAGGCCGGCCCACCGTCTGCGGCTCACTCCCGGCAGCGGGTCCCCTCGTTCCCGCAGCCGCCGCACCACGGCGTCCACGCCCAGTTCCCGCACCCAGCGCCCGCCGGCCTCGTCACCGGGTTCGAGGACCCGGGTGAGGAAGACCCGGCCGAGCAGTTCGGCGTCGGGGCCGCCCACGGCGCTCATACGGCCGCCCCGATGGTCATGGGCACGCCGCGCGGGACGCCGGTGCGCAGTTGCAGGGCGAGGGCGACGTCCGAGGCGTCGGGCCGGTCGTGGCCGGCCAGGTCGGCGACGGTCCAGGCGACCCGCAGGACCCGGTCGAGTCCCCGGGCGGTGAGCACGCCCCGTTCCAGACTCCGCTCGGCGTCGTCCATGGCGCCGGGGGCGGCGTGCCAGCGGTTGCGCAGCTCCCGTCCGGGAACCTCGCCGTTGGTCCGCCACGGGGTGCCCGCGAGCCGTGCCGCGGCGCGATCCCGTGCCGCCCGCACCCGGTCGGCGACGGTGGCGGTGGTCTCGCCCCGGGCGCCGCCCGCCGTCAGTTCGCCGCGTGTGACGCGGTCCACCTCGACCCGCAGGTCGACCCGGTCGAGCAGCGGTCCGGACAACCGGGCCTGATAACGGCGGATCGCCGAGGGCGGGCAGTCGCACTGCTCGTGCGTCCGCGAGAAGCGCCCGCAGGGACACGGGTTGGCGGCGAGCACCATCAGGAAGCGCGCCGGGAAGCGCACGACGCCCGCGCTGCGCGCGATGACCACGTGGCCGGACTCCAGCGGCTGGCGCAGGGCGTCCAGGGCCCGGCTGCTGAACTCCGGGGTCTCGTCCAGGAAGAGCACGCCCCGGTGCGACAGGGACACCGCTCCCGGCCGGGCCGTCCCGGGGCCGCCGCCGACGAGTGCCTGCATGGTGGCCGAGTGGTGCGGGGCGCAGTAGGGGGCGGTGTCGATCAGGGGTTTGTCCGGGGGCAGCAGTCCCGCCACCGAGTGCACGGCCGTCACCTCGAGCGAGGCCTGCCGGTCCAGCGGCGGCAGGACCGACGGCAGTCGTTCCGCGAGCATGGTCTTGCCCGCGCCAGGCGGTCCCTCCAGGAAAAGGTGGTGTCCGCCCGCCGCGGCCACCGCCACCGCCGTCCGCGCCGAGAGCTGGCCCACGACGTCCGCGAGGTCGTGCCCCTGGTCGCAGGGGGCCGCGCCGGCACCGTGCATCCCGGTGTCGGCCCCGGTGCCCGGGGCCCGCAGCCCCGCCAGCAGCGGGTCGGGACCCGCCTGCTCCTCCGCGTCCTCCTGCGGCACGGGCTCGTCGGTGAGCACCGCGATCAACTGGCGCAGGCTGCGGATGCCCAGGACGGACACGCCCGGCACCAGCGAGGCCTCGGCGGCGGCGCACTCGGGCACCACGACCTGTTCGTATCCCGCGTCGGCCGCGGCCAGCACCGCCGGCAGGATGCCGCGCACCGGCCGCACCCGGCCGTCCAGGCCCAGCTCGCCGATCATGACGATGCCGCCGAGCACCCGTGGATCGATCCGTTCGGCGGCGCCGAGCACGGCACAGGCGACCGCCAGGTCGAACCCGCTGCCGGCCTTCGGGACCGACGCCGGGCTGAGTCCCACGGTGAGCTTCTTCTGCGGCCACTCGCCACCGGAGTTCACCACGGCGGCCCTGACCCGGTCCCTGCTCTCCGTCAGGCTCTTGTCCGGCAGTCCCACCAGCGTGAAGGCCGCGACCCCGGGCTCCAGGTCGGCCTGGACCTCCACGACCACGCCCTCGACGCCCACCAGCGTCACCGAGCACGTACGCGCGAACCCCATGTCAGGCCACCCCCCGGACGTGCTCGACGACGGGTGCCCCGCGGGCCGGCAGCACCACGCCGACCAGGTCGATGCGGACTCCGCCGGGCGGCGCTCCCCCGTGTTCCTGGAGCCAGCGTTCGGCGAGGCCCCGCAGGCGGTCGGCCTTGGCCGGCGTGACCGCTTCCATGGGGTGCTGGAAGGAGCCCGCCCTGCGGGTCTTCACCTCGCAGACGACCAGGGCGTCCCCGTCACGGGCCACGATGTCGATCTCGCCGGTCCTGCCGCAGCGCCAGTTGCGCTGCAGGACCGTCATCCCCGCCTGGGCCAGCCGCCGCGCGGCCAGTGTCTCGCCGTACCTGCCGAGTGCGCTGCGTGCGCGCTGTGCGTTCATGTCGGCACCACCTCCGGCGCCAACGGTCACGCATCCTGCCCCGAGAAGTGGATCTCGGTGCAGAACTCAGGGGGTGTGGACAACTCCGTCACCCACCCGTGTCACCCCGCGCTCCGCGGTCATCCGCCCGGCAGCTCCAGATCGCTCTTGTTGAGCTCCTCGATGTTCACGTCCTTGAACGTGAGAACGCGCACCTGCTTCACGAACCGGGCCGGCCGATACATGTCCCACACCCAGGCATCCGCCATCGACACCTCGAAGAACACCTCACCCTGGACCGAATGGACCTGCATCTCGTAGGCGTTGGTCAGATAGAAGCGCCGCTCGGTCTCGATCACGTATTTGAACAGACCGACGACATCGCGGTACTCCCGGTAGAGCTTGAGCTCCATCTCGGTCTCGTACTTCTCGAGGTCCTCGGCGCTCATGGCATGTTCCCCTTCAGCCGTGCGATCCCACCATTGTGCGCCAGTCCCGGGGATCACCGGACGATTTCGGTGTCCAGGGTCACGGGCCCGGCCGGGGGACCTTCGTCGAGCAGCGTGCGCAGCAGCCCGGCGAGTCTGGTCGGATACACCGTCTCACGGGTCCGTGCGAGTTCCGGGCACGTCCACCAGCGCGCTCCGACGACGCTGCGCCGCTCCAGCTCGGTCAGCGCCGTGGGCGCCGTCGCCGTCCGGGTGGTGCGGGCGAGGTAGTACCACTCGTCCTGGTCCCAGCGGCGGCCGGCGAACGGGAAGGAGCACCTCCGCCGCCACAGCACGGGACCGAGCTCGACCCCGGTGATGCCGGTCTCCTCGGCGAGTTCCCGCAGGGCGGCCTGTTCACGGGTCTCGTCGCCCTCCACCCCGCCGCCGGGCGTGAACCACCAGTCGTCGGCCGGGTCGTCCGGTTCGTGGCCGTGCAGCAGCAGGATGCGGTCCCGGGGATCGAGCAGGACGACCCGGGCGACCCGGCGCGGTCCGCCCGCGCGGGGGTCCCCGGCCGCCGGTGCCGGCTCAGCGGGCACCGGCGGTCCCCGCGTTCGCCCGGGCCCGGGACGCTCCCGTCCGCTTGGCCAGGGGGCCGTACGCGGCCCCGCCGAGGACGAGCACGGCGCCGGCGACCACCGCGACGACGACGGTCCGCAGCGGCCCCGGAGAGGAGAGCGCACCGAGCTCCTCGAAGCCGGTGGGCGCCCGGAGCATGCCGTCCATCGGCCAGACCACGGCGTCGACCCTGGCCCGGACCGCGCCGCGGGAGACCGTGCCGCCGGCGGCGTCGGTCAGATGGGCCGTGGAGTCCAGCGACCCGGAGCGCTCGTCGCCGAGCAGGAACAGCCGTCCCTTCGGCACGGTCACCTCCGGGATGCCGCCGAACTCGGCGGCCTTGCCCCCGGCGAGGTACGGTTCGTCGATCTCCTCGCCGTTGACCTCCAGCCTGCCGTTCCGGCAGCAGGAGACCGTGTCACCGCCGACGGCGACCACCCGCTTCACCACGGGGACGTTCGACCACGTCGCGTCCTCGAAGACGACGACGTCACCGCGTCGGACCTCGCTCCCGTCGACGCGCTGGGCCAGCACCCGGTCACCGGCGTCGATCGTCGGCGCCATCGAGGAGGTGGGCACGGTGTACGGCCGGTACAGCACCGCTCCCCAGACGAATCCGCCGAGGAACAGCACCAGCCCCAGGGCCACGGCCAGCCCGGACAGCAGCTGCCCGGTCCGGCCGCCCGCTCGGGCGGGGCCCGGGCCGCCGACGCCGGGAACCGTACGCGTCGTGCTCTGACCACTCATGGGCGGCACCCTACCCGGCGGTACCGGAGCGGGTCAGCCCTCCCGGCGGCCCTCTCCGTCACCCTGCCGCCGGCGCCGCCAGAGCACCAGCGGCACCGCGCCCGCGAGCGCGAGTCCCTGGGGCGCGGCCGCCAGGACCGCGGCGGACGGCGACCCGGCGGCCAGGCCGGGCTGGTCGAAGGTGGCCGGGACGGGCAGGTTGGTCCAGCGGTTGACCGGCCAGGCGATCACGACGGCGCGGCCGACGACCTCGTCCACGGGGACCATGCCGTGGTTCTCGTCGGCCTGGTTGTAGCGCGAGTCCCGGGAGTTCTGCCGGTGGTCGCCCATGACCCAGATGTGGTCCTCGGGAACCTTGACCTTGAACTGGCCGCCCTGGTCGTCCTGGCTGCACGGCGTGTTGCCGGGATACACGTACGGCTCGCTCAGCACCTTGCCGTTGACCTTCAGCGGGCCGGTGCCCTTGCACTCGACCGTGTCACCGCCGACCCCGATGACCCGCTTGATCAGGTCCTTCTCCTCCGCGGACGGCATCAGACCGACCCAGCTGAGGACTTTCTGCAGGGGGTTCGGGTCGGGCGTCGGCTCGCCCGCCAGCCAGTTGTCAGGGTCGTGGAAGACGACGACCTCACCGCGCTCGGGCTCGGAGCCGAACCAGGGGGTGAGCTTGTCGACCAGCACCCGGTCACCCTGCTGGAGGGTGTTCTGCATGGAGTCGGAGGGGATGGAGAACGCCTGCACCAGGAACGTCTTGATCAGCAGCGCCAGCACCAGCGCGATGCCGATCAGGATCGGCAGCTCCTTCCAGAAGGAGCGGGGCTGCTTCGCCTGGGGGGTGCCGTCGCCCGGACCGCCCTGCGCCGTGGGGGGCTGCCCGTCCCCGGGTCCGTCACCGTCACCCGCCGGGGAGGCCTTCCCGGGGGTCGCGGAGCCGTCAGCCGGATAGGCCGCTTCCGCGGGACGCCCGCGGTGCTCCTCGCCCTCGCGCCCGGACCGTGCGCCAACCGCCGCATCCCCCACGCCAACTCCTCACTCTCTGCCGCCGCCCGCGCCATGCCCGGCGCAGGCCCACCACTCCCATAACGAGCGGGAGTTCCGCAGGGCTCGGGAGCCGGACCATTCCGTCGGGACCGTCCGGGGCAACCCTATGCGACAGCGGACCGGCAGCGGTCGACCCCGGCGCCGAGTCCGACACGGAGGCGTAGGTCGTCGGCTCCTCCAGCGTGCTCCAGTGGCCGAGCGGCCAGGCGATGACCACGGCCCGGCCCACCACCTCGTCCTCGGAGACCGTGCCGCCGTAGTCGGTGTCCTGGTGGGAGCGGGAGTCGGCGGAGTTCGCCCGGTGGTCGCCCATCACCCAGAGCCGCCCCTCGGGCACGGTGACGTCGAACGGCGTCGTGGAGGGGGCGTTGCCCGGGTACAGGTAGTCCTCGTCCAGGGGAACGCCGTTGACGGTGACCCGGCCCTGCTTGTCGCAGCACTGGACGCGGTCGCCGCCGACCCCGACGACCCGTTTGATGAGGTCCTTCTCGTTCTCGGACGGCAGCAGTCCGATGAAGGTGAGCCCCTCCTTGATCTGCTTGATCCCGACGGGGTCGTCCTTCTTCGGCGCGGCCCGCTCGTCCTGGAGCCAGCCGCCGGGGTCCTTGAACACGACGACGTCCCCGCGCTGCGGCCGGGAGCCGAACCAGGGAGTGAGCTTGTCGACCAGCACCCGGTCACCGATCCGGATCGTCTGCTCCATGGAGCCGGAGGGGATGACGAAGGCCTGGACGAGGAACGTCTTCAGCACCAGCGCTATCACGACGGCGACCCCCACGAGGAGGGGGATCTCCTTGACGGCGCTGCGCCTGCGGCGTCTCCTGACCTTGCGCTGGAGCTTGCGCCGCTCGGCCCGGGAGCGTCCCGTGGACGCCCCGGCCGCGCGACGGGAGCCGGTGGGCAGCAGGTTCTCCGCGGCGCTCTCCGGGACACCGCGGGGCTTGCCGCGGTTACCCATGGCCGCCCTCCGCCGTGTCCGTCCCCGGGGCGGGCACGCGCGCGTAGGCGTCGGGCCGGTGCAGCCGGGTGGCGTGGCCGAGGGGCCAGACGATGCCGTCGGCGCGGCCGATGACGCCGTCGACCGGGATCATGCCGCCGCCCGGCGAGCCGAGGTGGTCGCGGGAGTCGCTGGAGTTGCTGCGGTGGTCCCCCAGGACGAACAGGCGCCCGTCGGGCACGACGACGTCGAAGGGGACCGTGGAGGGGCTGTCGCCGGGGAACAGGAAGCCCGACTCGTCGACCGACCGGCCGTTCACCCGGATCCTCCCCTCCCCGTCGCAGCAGACCACGTGGTCCCCGCCCACTCCGGCGACCCGTTTGATGTAGTCGGCCTCACCGAAGTACCCGGTGCCGTCGAACACGACCACGTCCCCGCGCTGCGGCCCGGCGCCGAAGCGGTATGCCACCTTGTTCACGAGCACGCGGTCCCCGACCCTCAATCCGGGTTCCATCGATCCGCTGGGAATCTGGAACGGCCGTGCCACGAACGTGTTCACCGCCAGCAGGAACACCAGGCAGAGCAGCAGGGTCAGGGTGATCCGCCCGCCGGGCAGCCAGGAGGCGAGGCGCGGCAGCAACGCGGAACGCGACCGCCCCTCCGGCCCCGCCGTCCCCGAGGTGTCCTCGGGTCCGGCCGGGGGGAGGGAGCGGTCGCGCTCCGTCGGCTGTGCTTCGGTGTCCATCGGGGCCAGATGCTATCCGGCCCCGATATGACGCCGGTAAAGCGCTCAGTTCTCGCGCTTCTCCTTGATCTTCGCCGCCTTGCCGCGCAGCTCGCGCAGGTAGTACAGCTTGGCGCGACGGACGTCACCCCTGGTGACGAGCTCGATCTTCTCCACGATCGGGGTGTGCACCGGGAAGGTGCGCTCGACGCCGACGGAGAAGGAGACCTTGCGGACCGTGAAGGTCTCGCGCACGCCGGCACCCTGGCGGCGGATGACCACGCCCTTGAACTGCTGCACACGGGAGCGGTTGCCCTCGATGACCCGCACGTGGACGTTCACGGTGTCACCGGGACGGAAGGCGGGGATGTCGCTGCGCAGCGACGCGGAGTCGACGGAGTCGAGCAGGTGAGACATTTCGTCTGCTTTCTTCGCTGATGCCGCAGGTCATCAACGGCAACTAGAGGCTGGGACCGATGCCGTGCGGTTCGGGGCGGGCGTCGTGTCCCCCTGCGGCAGGGGCGCACGCCGGACCACGCACAACAGCGGCCTATTGTTCCACGCCGTCGGTCCTGCGCCAAAATCGGCCGTACGGCTCCCCGGCGGGGTCCGGTGCCCAGCCCAGGATGGACAGCATCTCGCGGTCCTTCTTGTCGAAGGCCCGGGGATCGCAGCGCTCGATGAGGTCGGGCCGGTGGGCGGTGGTGCGGCGCAGGGCCTCGTCGCGCCGCCAGCGGGCGATCTTCCCGTGATGACCGCTGAGCAGCACGTCCGGGATCCCCCGTTCGCGCCATTGCGGCGGCTTGGTGTAGACGGGGCCCTCCAGGAGGTTGGCCATGGCGCCGGGTGCGAAGGAGTCGTCGCGGTGCGACTCGGCGTTGCCGAGGACGCCGGGGAGCAGCCGTGCCACGGCCTCGGTGACGACGAGGACGGCCGCCTCGCCGCCGGCCAGCACGTAGTCCCCGATGGACACCTCGTACACGGGCATCCGGGTGGCGTACTCGTCGATGACGCGACGGTCGATGCCCTCGTAGCGGGCCGGGGTGAAGATCAGCCAGGGGCGCTCGGAGAGGTGGACGGCGAGTTCCTGGGTGAAGGGACGGCCGCTGGGGGTGGGGACGATCAGGGCCGGCGCGCCGGAGCCGGTCTCGTAGCCGTCGGCCAGGACCGAGTCGAGCGCGTCCCCCCAGGGCTCGGTCTTCATGACCATGCCGGGGCCGCCGCCGTACGGGGTGTCGTCGACGGTGTTGTGGCGGTCGTAGGTCCAGTCACGCAGGTCGTGCACGTGCACGTTCAGCTGACCGCGCGCGCGTGCCTTGCCGACGAGGGAGACGCTCAGCGGTTCCAGGTACTCGGGGAAGATCGTGACGACGTCGAGCCGCATTACGCCTCGTCCCCGGCGGCGTCCCGCGCGGAGGCGACCTCGGCGCGGTCGTCGATCAGGCCGGGCGGCGGGGCGATGACCGCGCGCTGCTCCTCCAGGTCGATCTCGGTGACGATCTCCTCGACGAACGGCACGTACACCTCGGTGCCGTCGGGGCGCTCGACCACGAAGAGGTCCTGGCTGGGCAGGTGCGAGATCTCGGTGATGCGGCCCACCTGTTCGCCGTCCTCCGTGACGACGTCGAGGTCGATCAGCTGGTGGTCGTAGTACTCGTCCTCGTCCTCGGGCCGCTCGTCCGGGTCGACGTCCGCGATGAGGAGGGTGTTGCGCAGGGCCTCGGCGCCGTTGCGGTCGCGGACGCCCTCGAAGCGCAGCAGGAGGCGGCCGCTGTGCACGCGGCCGGTCTCGATGGTGAGCGGCCCGACGGAGGCGGGGTCGGTGGTCAGGACGGCGCCGGGCCCGAGCCTCAGCTCCGGTTCGTCGGTGCGGACCTCCACGGTGACCTCGCCCTTGATGCCGTGGGCACGGCCGATGCGAGCGACTACCAGCTGCACGGTGCTTGATCTCCTGTCGAACTGCGACGAGCCACTCACGGCTCATACGACTGCGGGCCGGGGACGGCCCAGTGGCCTTCCCCGGCCCGAGCCGGTGCTGCGTTCGGCGTCAGCGGACGTGGTCCACGTCGACGAGGTCGACGCGGACACCGCGGCCGCCGATGGCGCCCACGACGGTGCGCAGGGCGCGCGCGGTGCGGCCGTTGCGGCCGATCACCTTGCCGAGGTCGTCCGGGTGGACCCGGACCTCGAGCACACGCCCGCGACGCAGGTCGCGCGAGGCGACCTGCACATCGTCAGGGTTGTCGACGATGCCCTTCACGAGGTGCTCGAGAGCCTCCTCGAGCATGCTCAGGCCTCGGTCGACGCGGACTCGGCCGAAGCCTCGTCCTTCTTCTCAGCCTTCTTCTTCTGGGTGATCGCCTCACCCTTGCCCTCGTCGTCGCCACCGAGCGCCTCGAAGGACGGACGGGCCGACTTCTCGGCGGGCTCGAGCAGCGGAGCCGGGGCGGGCTCGCCCTTGAACTTCTGCCAGTCGCCGGTCTTCTTCAGGATGGCGAGCACGGGCTCGGTCGGCTGCGCGCCGACACCGAGCCAGTACGCCACGCGCTCGGCGTCGACCTCCATCACCGACGGGTTGTACGTCGGGTGGTACTTGCCGATCTCCTCGATGGCCCGGCCGTCACGGCGGGTACGGGAGTCGGCGACGACGATGCGGTAGTGAGGCGAACGGATCTTGCCCAGACGCTTCAGCTTGATCTTGACTGCCACGGGAGTGGGTTCTCCTGAATTTGACGTGGTTGGGCACGGCGAGGAATGCCGCGTGGGGTTGCGGTACCCGAGTGCCCGATGGACGCGTCAGCCGGAGGAGAGAGGGGTCCTGTGCGACTGTCGAGTACAGCTAGCCATTGTGCCACACCCCGCGCGGCGCGCTTCACCGAGGGGGCGCGTGAAAGCGGGCGCGCCGAGGGGGCGCCCGGCGTCCCGGCGACCGCACGGCGGGTGGGCCGCCCGGCGCCCACCGGGCGCCTCCCCCGCTCCCGGCTCCGCTCGAGCGGAGGCACCCCCGTCGCCCGCCCGGGGTGCCTCCCAGGCCCTTCCGGGCCCTGGGGGAGGCGCGACTCCGCGGGGGCGGCGGGACGGCGGGTGGTCCCGGCATCCACGAGATGCCGGGGCCGTCAGCTCGCGGCCGCCACCACGTCCGGGATCCGGAAGGGCTTGCCGCAGCCGCCGCAGACGATGGGGGCCTGGGCGAGGACCGAGGGGACGACACGGACGTTGCGGCCGCAGTCGCAGACGGCCTTGACGCGGACGCCGCCCCCGGAGGAGCCGTGCCGGGCGGCAGGCCCGCGGAAGCTGCGGGCGGTGTCGCCCGCGGTCGCCGCGGAGTGGGCCTTCAGGGCCCGCTGGAGGCGCTCCGTCGTCGGCCGGTAGCGGCGCTTCGCCTCCGGAGTGAGCGTGACCAGCGAGAAACCGCTGCTGGGGTGCGGTTCCTCGGGATGGTCCAGGCCCAGCTCCTCGGCGATCGCGAGGAACCTGCGGTTGTGGTAGCGGCCGGCTCGGGACGTGTCGCGCACGCCGCGCGCGGCGGCGACGCCGTGGACTGCCTCGTGCAGCAGTCGCTCGAAGGAGAGTTCGTGCCCGCACGCGGACGACGACTCTCCGATCAGGGACTCGGGCGCGGCAAGATCGGGCAGCTCGGGGTGGTACCGCTGGATGTCGGCCCACGCCTGCGCCAGTTCTGCGGCGAGAACAGGTGGTGTCTGTGTCGTGCTCACGTAATGACAACGAGCCGGGGTGCCCCTGTGTTCCGATTCCGGGGCATCCCAAATAATTTGCACGTACCCGTCAGTTGCCGCTGATGTGTCCTGACGAGTACGGGTGCGCTGATCTGCGGAGAAGCCACGCAGCTCGCCTCAAGGTGGTGCGTAGGCTGACGTACGCCCCGGCGCGTAAGCGGTCTCCACGCGCCGGTGCGCGTGAGATCCGTGGATGCGCAAGAGACGTTTCGGCCGCTCTCGCGGGGACACGGCGTCCGGCTCGGCGGACACGCCACGGGCGCGACGTTACCGGGTCCGCCCGCGCGATCGCGCACCGCCCCGCCACAAGCCGCTCCCGGTTCCGTCGGCCTTGACCGGAACCGGCGTGCGGGCGCCTGCGCCACGGCGGACCGGACGGGCCGGGGTGACCGGCAGGTGAATTCCTGCCCCCGGCACGGGCGGCCGCCAAGCCGCCGCCGCATTCCACTGGACGACACGACGAGGGCGGAGTTTCCTGGCATACGGGGGGTGTGCGGGGCGCACTGCACGGGGGCCAGGGAATCGGGCACTGCGGCAACTCTCGGCTGATTGGGGCGCTTACCTATGACACCTACGCTCGTGCGGCAGCACCTGCCCCGCACGGGGGCCGTCCCCCGTGTGGCCCCGCGTGCACGCGCGCGTGACTGGTCCGAGATCCAGGAGCGGATGCTCGTACCGCTCTACGAGGCCGTCCACGAGCGACTGGACGTGGGTCCCACGACACGGCTGCTCGGCCTCGGCTGCGGATCGGGACTGGCCCTGCTGTTGGCGGCCTCGCGCGGTGCCGCGGTCACCGGCGTCGACACCTGCGCCGACCGGCTGGCCCTCGCTCGGGAGCGGTTGCTGCCCGACGAGCAGCGGGCGCCACGCGCGCGCGGTGACCACCGGATCGTGCACGGCCCGCCCGCCCAGGCCGCCCGCACCGACGCGTACACCGTGGTGACCGCCTTCGAGCCGATCGGCTGCCTCGCGGGCGACGCGGAGCGGCTGGGCGATCTGCTCGCCGAGGCGGTGCCGCTCGCCGGGCGCGGAGCGGCCGTGGTGCTGACCGGCTGGGGTCCGCCGGAGCGGTGCGCCACGGCGTCCGTGCTCCGGGTGGCCACCGAGCCGGCGGAGCCGCCGCGCGGCGGCACGGGCGCCTGGCGTCCCCCGGACCGCGACGACCTGGAACGGGTCGCCGCGCGGGCGGGGCTGCGGCCGGACGGCTCCGGGCGGGTGGCCTGCCCGTTCGGCTACGCCGACGCGGACAGCGCGGTGCGGGGCCTGAAGTCGACCGGGCTGTTCGACCCGGCGGTCACCGCCACGGACCAGGCGCAGGTCGACAAGGAGCTGGCGGAGGCCCTGCACCCGTACCGGCGGCAGGACGGGACCGTGTGGATGCCGAACGTGTTCCGCTACCTCGTCGCCCGTGTCCCCTGAGACACGGCGGACGGGAAGACACGGCGGATACGGCACCGGGGCGCCCCCTCGTCGAGGGGGCGCCCCGGTGCCGTACGGCGGGTTCTCAGCCCATGAACTTCTTGAACTCGTCGGGCAGTTCGAAGTCCTTGCCACCCTGCTGCGGCAGTCCGAAGGCGCCCGCGCCCTCCGCGGCGGCGGCGCGGCGCGCGGCCTCCTCCTGCTCCTGCTGCCTGCGCTTCATCGGGTTGCCGGAGCGCTGCTTGCCCTTGGCCTGCTTCTGCTTCTTCTTCTGCCGGCCCGGGCCGCCGCCCATGCCCGGCATCCCGGGCATCCCCGGCATGCCGCCGCCCTGAGCCATCCGGGACATCATCTTGCGGGCCTCGAAGAACCGCTCGACCAGGTTCTTCACCGCGCTGACCTCGACACCGGAACCCTTGGCGATACGGGCGCGGCGCGAGCCGTTGATGATCGTCGGGTCCTGGCGTTCGCCCGGGGTCATCGACTTGATGATCGCGGCGGTGCGGTCGACGTCCCGCTCGTCGAGGTTGTTGATCTGGTCCTTGATCTGACCCATGCCGGGGAGCATGCCGAGCAGCTTGGAGATGCTGCCCATCTTCCGGACCTGCTCCATCTGGGCCAGGAAGTCGTCCAGGGTGAAGTCCTGGCCCTTCTTCGACGCCAGCTTGGAGGCCATCTTCTCGGCCTCTTCCTGACTGAACGTCTTCTCCGCCTGCTCGATCAGGGTGAGCAGGTCACCCATGTCGAGGATGCGGGAGGCCATCCGGTCCGGGTGGAAGGCGTCGAACTCGTCGAGCTTCTCACCGTTGGACGCGAACATGATCGGCTTGCCGGTGACCTGCCGGATCGACAGGGCCGCACCACCACGGGCGTCGCCGTCGAGCTTGGAGAGCACCACGCCGTCGAAGCCGACGCCGTCGCGGAACGCCTCGGCGGTGTTGACGGCGTCCTGACCGATCATGGCGTCGACGACGAACAGGATCTCGTCCGGGGAGACGGCGTCGCGGATGTCCGCGGCCTGCTGCATCATCTCCTGGTCGATGCCCAGGCGGCCGGCGGTGTCCACGATCACGATGTCGTGGACCTTGGTCCGCGCGAAGTCGATGGAGTCCTTGGCGACCTTCACCGGGTCGCCCACGCCGTTGCCCGGCTCGGGCGCGTAGACGGCGACGCCCGCGCGCTCGGCGACGACGCTCAGCTGGTTGACGGCGTTGGGGCGCTGGAGGTCTGCGGCGACCAGCACCGGCGAGTGGCCCTGCTCCTTCAGCCAGCGGCCGAGCTTGCCCGCGAGGGTGGTCTTACCGGCGCCCTGCAGACCGGCCAGCATGATCACGGTCGGCGGCTGCTTGGCGAAGCGCAGGCGGCGGGTCTCGCCGCCGAGGATGGTGACCAGCTCGTCATTGACGATCTTGAGCACCTGCTGCGCCGGGTTCAGCGCCTTGGAGACCTCGGCGCCGAGCGACCTTTCCTTCACGTTCTTGATGAAGGCTCGGACGACGGGCAGGGCCACGTCCGCTTCAAGGAGGGCGATGCGGATCTCACGCGCCGTGGCGTCGATGTCCGCTTCGCTCAGCCGGCCTTTTCCGCGGAGATTTTTGAAGGTCGCGCTGAGGCGGTCGGAGAGAGTATCGAACACGGCGGCGTCGGTCCTCAGGGTCGGAGTCGGTACGGGCTGCCCTCCAGGGTATCCGGACCGGCAAGCAAATCGTCCCCTCCACCGATGTCGGTGGAGGGGACGCACACCCCGCTTCGGCGGGGACCACGCATCGCACACCTCGGCGCCACGGGCGCGCTCCGGACCACCCCCGCAGCGGCGGGGACCACACCCGATCAACGCGCGGAACGACCGCGAGGTCACGCTCTCAACGTCTCCTCCAGTTTCCGCGCCACCGCCACCGCCTCCTCCGTGGGGAGCGGTGTGCCGTCGAAGCCGGTGACGTAGAAGGCGTCCACCGCGTTCGCCCCCAACGTGCTCACATGCGCACTCCGCACCCGTACCGCCGCGTCCTCCAGCGCCCGCCCGATCCGGAACAGCAGACCCGGCGCGTCCTGCGCGCGGACCTCCATCACGGTGGCGTGCCGGGAGGCGGCCGGGGCGACCGTCACGCGCGGCGGCGGGGCGACCACGCCCCGGCGGCGCGGGTAGGCGGCGTCCCGTTCGGCGAGCCGGCCGGCGATGTCCAGGGTGCCGTCGAGGGCCCGGACGAGGTCCGCGCGGAGCCGGGCGGCCTGGGGCAGGGAACCGTACTCGGCGGCGACCCGCCAGTCCAGCAGCAGTACGGAGCCGTCCACGCCGTCCGGGAGGTCCAGGGTCCGCAGCTCGGCCGTGCGCACGGTCAGCCGGTGCACGGCGAGCACCCCGGCCACGGCGGGCAGCACGCCCGCCTGGTCGGGTACGGCGATGCGCAGCTCCACGCCCAGCGGCTCGGGGTCGCCGGGGGGCCCGGTGGGCGGCTCGGCCCGGGCCCGCAGGGACAGCACCGGTGCGCCCGTGGCGACGGCCTCGATCGCCAGGCGCTCCTGCTCCGCGGTGGGCACGGCTTCCTCGGGCCCGTCCGGGGCGTCCCCGGACAGCAGGGCACGGACCCGTTCGACCAGGTCGGCGACGAGCGAGGCGCGCCAGGACGACCAGGCGGCCGGACCGGTGGCGAGGGCGTCCGCCTCGGTGAGGGCGTGCAGCAGTTCGAGGGTGCCCTGGGCCCGGACGGCGTCGGCGACCGCGCGTACGGTGGCGGGGTCCTCCAGGTCGCGCCGGGTGGCGGTCTCGACGAGCAGCAGGTGGTGGCGTACGAGGGTGGCGATCACGGTGACGTCGCGGTGGTCGAAGCCGATGCGGGCGGCCACGTCCCTGGCGATGACCTCGCCGGCCACCGCGTGGTCGCCGGGCCAGCCCTTGCCGATGTCGTGCAGCAGCGCGGCGACCAGCAGCAGGTCGGGGCGGCTGACGCGGCGGGTGAACGCGGCGGCGCGCACGGCGGTCTCGATGAGGTGCCGGTCGACGGTCCACAGGTGCACGGCGTTGCGCTGCGGACGGCAGCGGACCCGGTCCCAGTCCGGCAGCAGCAGGCTGACCAGGCCCTCCGCCTCCAGCGCCTCCCAGACCTCGACGGTGGGACGCCCCGAGCCCAGCAGGGTGACGAGTTGTTCGCGGGCCTCGGCGGGCCAGGGCACGGACAGCGGGCGGGCGCCGGCCGCCATGCGCCGTACGGCGTGCAGGGAGAGCGGGAGCCCGGCCTGGGCGGCGGCCGCCGCGGCGCGCAGCGGAAGCACGGGGTCGCGGTCGGGGCGCGCGGCGCGGGCGAGCACCACCTCGCCGTCCTGTTCCACGACCCCCTCGGCCAGCGGGGAGCGCTCGGGCGCCGGTTTCCCGCCGCCGAGGACGGCGCGCAGCCGGGGCCGCGCCGCGCGGGAGCGCAGGACGCGTCCCACTTCGCGCCAGGTGACGTCGCCGGCGTAGGCGATGGCCCGCGCGGCCTCGTAGACCTGTCGCAGCAGCGCGTCCGCGTCGAGCACGCCGAGCTCGGCCGCGACCTGGTCCTGTTCCTGGAGCGCGAGCCGGTCGGTGGCGCGTCCGGTCGTCAGGTGCAGGGCGTCCCGTACGTCGAGGAGCCGGCGGCGGGCGTCGGCGAGGCCCTCGCGCGGGGCGTCGGCGAGCCAGGAGGCGGCCACCGCGCGCAGGGCGGTGGCGTCGCGCAGCCCGCCGCGGGCCTCCTTGAGGTCGGGCTCCAGGAGGTACTGCAGTTCACCCTGGCGTTCGGCGCGTTCCTCGCACAGCTCCCGCAGGGCGGGGAGGCGTTTCGGCGCCTGGTTGCGCCAGTCGGCGAGCACCGTCGTGCGCAACGACGTGGTGAGGCCGAGGTCGCCGGCGACGTGCCGGGCGTCCAGCAGGCCGAGCTGCGCCTTCAGGTCCTCGCCCGCGGTCCTGCGGGCCTCGGCGGCGGTGCGGACGGAGTGGTCGAGGGCGAGCCCCAGGTCCCAGACGGGGTACCAGAGGCGGTCCGCCAGGGCGGCGACCGCCTCGGGGTCGGTGCCGTCGTGCAGCAGGAGGAGGTCGAGGTCGCTGCGCGGGGACAGCTCCGCGCGCCCGTAGCCGCCCACGGCGACCAGGGACACTCCGCGCGCCCCCTGAGCGCCCGCCGCGAACAGCCCGCCGAGCCAGCCGTCGGTGAGGTCCGCCAGGGCGGTACGGCGCGGCGGCCCGGACCGCGCCCCCTCGGTGAGGAGGCGCAGCCGGGCCGCCGCGTAGCCGCCGGGTCCCGAGTCCTCTGCTTCTTCCGTCACGTTCGTACGCGTCACCCGGTGACTCCCGTCCTCGTGTCTCAGAGCGCGTCCGGGCCGCGCTCGCCGGTGCGTACCCGCACGGCCGTCTCGACCGGGATCGACCAGACCTTGCCGTCACCGATCTTGCCGGTGCGGGCCGCCTTGACCACGACGTCGATCAGCTGCTCGGCGTCGTCGTCCTCGACCAGCACCTCGATGCGGATCTTGGGCACCAGGTCGACGGTGTACTCGGCGCCGCGGTAGACCTCGGTGTGGCCGCGCTGGCGGCCGTAGCCGCTGGCCTCGGTGACGGTCAGGCCGTGTACTCCGAAGGCCTGCAGGGCCTCCTTGATCTCGTCGAGCCGGTGCGGCTTGACGACGGCGGTGATGAGCTTCATGCGTCCACCTTCTTGCTCTCGGCCGGGGCGACGGGGGTGGTGACCGCGGTGCGGGCCGCGCCGCCGCCGGCACCGCTGAAGTCGTATGCGGTCTCGGCGTGCTCGGCCTGGTCGATACCGGCCACCTCGTCGTCCTCGGAGACTCGCATGCCGATCGTCTTGTCGAGGAGGAGGGCGAGGACCGCGGAGACGGCCAGGGAGTAGGCGAGGACGCCGAAGACACCGGCGCACTGCTTCCAGAACTGGTCCAGGCCACCGCCGTAGAAGAGGCCGGCGACGTCGGACTGGCCCTTGCCGGTGGCGAAGAAGCCGATGAGGAGCGAGCCGAGGATGCCGCCGACGAGGTGGACGCCGACGACGTCGAGGGAGTCGTCGTAGCCGAACCTGTACTTCAGGCCGACGGCCATGGCGCAGAGCACGCCGGCGATGGCGCCGACGGCGATCGCGCCGAGCGGGGAGACCGCGCCGCCGGCCGGGGTGATGGCGACCAGACCGGAGACCGCGCCGGAGGCGGCGCCCAGCGTGGTGAACGCGCCGTGGCGGATCTTCTCGTAGGCGAGCCAGCCGAGGACGGCGGCGCCGGTGGCGACCTGGGTGTTGACGAACATCAGCGCGCCGACGCCGTCGTCGTTGCCGAGCCAGGAGCCGGCGTTGAAGCCGAACCAGCCGAACCACAGCAGACCGGCGCCGAGCATGACCAGCGGGAGACTGTGCGGGCGCATCGGGTCCTTCTTGAAGCCGATCCGCTTGCCGATCACCAGGATCACACCGAGCGCGGCGGCGCCGGCGTTGATGTGGACCGCCGTACCGCCGGCGAAGTCGATGACGCCCAGTTCGAAGGCCCAGCCGCCGGCGCCCCAGACCCAGTGCGCGACCGGGAAGTAGACGACGGTGGCCCACAGGGCGATGAACAGCGCCCACGCGGTGAACTTCACCCGGTCCGCGAGCGCTCCGCTGATCAGCGCGGGCGTGAGGACGGCGAACATCAGCTGGAAGACCAGGAAGACGAAGACCGGGACGGTGTAGCCGTCCCAGAGCTCGGTCAGGCCGATGTCGCTCAGGCCGACCCAGTCGGAGTTCCAGCCGATGAGGCTGCCGGAGTCGGTGCCGAACGCCATGGAGAAGCCGTACAGCACCCACAGGACGGTGACGATCCCCAGGCTGATGAAGCTCATCATCAGCATGTTCAGCGTGCTCTTGACGCGGACCATGCCTCCGTAGAAGAAGGCGAGACCCGGGGTCATGAGCATCACCAGGGCGGAACAGATGAGCATGAACCCTGTGTTGGCGGCGGACAGCGTGGGCGCGTCTGCGGCCAGGGTGATGGCTGGTGCCATCGGCGTCTCCTCGTCGTTGGTACGGCCCCGTGCGGGCGAAGCCTTGGGCGGATTGAGGGGTGGGCCGGTTATGCGCCATGAGATTCGCGCAGCGCCGTTTCGGTGGAGGCCCCTCGTTGTTTCGCCGCCGTGACGAAGGCACCCGGCGTGTTACGGGTCGGTGAACCGCCGGAACCGGGCAGCGCCGATCGTTATCGTGGCGCAACCTTCGGTGGGCGGCGGTGAGCCGGGGCCGGGGAGACGCACGACCGGCCGCGGACGGCCTCCGAATGACCTGGCATGGGGGAGCCGAGTCGGGCAGTTCGGGAGGGCCGGCCGCGGCCGGGGTCTAGCGGTACCTCGGGGGTGTCAGACCGCGTCCGCGGTCTCGGGCAGCTCGATCGCGAGCCGCTCGCCGAGTTCGACGACGTCGGCGAGGTCCCCGAAGTCGCGTACGGCGGTGTCGACCGTCTTTCGGATACGAGTGTTGACGCGCTCGGAACGGACCTTCTTGGCCGCCTTGATGGCCTCGGTGGCGAGGACCGCGCTCTGCTCGGGCTCGCTCTGCAGCAGGTGGACGGTGGCCATGCCGATCAGGTTGAGGGCGTAGGAGCGCTGGTGCTCGCCGCCCTCCCGGCCGAACAGTTCCACGGCCCGCCGCATCAGCGGCTCGGCGAGCGAGGCGTAGGTGGGGCTGCGGCCGGCGACGTAGGCGAGGTCACGGTAGGAGTGGGAGTTCTCCGCGTACAGCTCGGCCTCGGAGAAGAAGCGGATCCAGTCGGGGTCGGGCTCGTCCCACTCGTCGGCCTCGGCGAAGGTGTCCTCGGCCATCCGCACCGCCCGCTTGCAGCGGCCGGGCTGGCCCATGTTGGCGTAGGCGCGGGCCTCCATCGCATACAGCATGGACTGGGTGCGCGGGCTCGCGCAGTCCCGGCTGCCGTACTGCGCGAGGTGGATCAGCTCCAGGGCGTCCTCGGGCCGGCCGAGGTGGATCATCTGCCGGCTCATGCTGGACAGCACGTACGAGCCGAGCGGCCGGTCACCGGCCTCCTTGGCGGCGTGCAGGGCGAGCACGAAGTACTTCTGCGCGGTGGGCTGGAGCCCGACGTCGTACGACATCCAGCCGGCCAGTTCGGCGAGTTCGGCGGCGACCTTGAACAGGCGCCGGGTGGTGGCCTCGGGCTGGGACTCCTGGAGGAGGTCGGTCACCTCGTGCAGCTGTCCGACGACCGCCTTGCGGCGCAGGCCGCCGCCGCACTGGGCGTCCCACTGCCGGAACATCACGGTGGTGGTCTCCAGCAGATCCAGCTCCGGCCCGGAGAGCCGGCCGCGGGCGTGCGCGGAGGAGGACGCCGGGTCGGCCTCGGGCCGGGGCAGCGGGACGGCCGGGGAGGGGACGAGCCAGCGCTGCATGGGCTCGATGAGGGACGGGCCCGCGGAGAGGGCCAGCGAGCTCCCGAGGAAGCCGCGCCGCGCCAGCATCAGGTCGCTGCGCGAGAACTCGCTGAGCAGGGCCACGGTCTGCGGACCCGTCCAGGGCAGGTCGACGCCGGTCGCGGAGGGTGCCGGACGGGCGGTGCGCAGGCCCAGGTCCTCGACGGAGACGACGACGCCGAAGCGTTCGGAGAACAGTTCGGACAGGATTCCGGGGATCGGCTCGCGCGGGTTCTCGCCGTCCAGCCAGCGGCGCACGCGCGAGGTGTCGGTGGAGATGTGGTTGGCGCCCAGCCGGCGTGCCCTGCGGTTGACCTGGCGGGCGAGCTCGCCCTTGGACCAGCCGCTGCGGACGAACCATGACGCGAGCAGCTCGTTCGGGCGCTTCTCCGCACTCGCAGCGCTCGTCCCGCCACCGTCGTTGCCGCTCACTGGAACGCCCCCATCCCTGAAGACCACTTGTCGTCGAGTGCGCCAAGCCCTATCAGAATGCCGGTCGCCGGGGCCGCCCGTCCGACGGTTGTCACCCTTCGAACGGAAAGCCGAGTTGCCTCCGGCATACCCACGAGTGCATGCGCCACAAGAAGTCGTGCACACACAGTAACCCTACGATCACCCGTCCCACCCCGGCGGAACCGCAATCGCCACCATTCGCCACCCCTTCGAATGAACTCACCGTGGCCATCTCGCGATTCACTTGACACAGGACGCTCACAAGGGATGCGGCGGTGCACCGCGGGGCGCGCATCGCCGGACGCGCCACCCAGGGCGCCCCGAAGCGCCGGTTGGGCGAAGCGCCACCGGGAAGTCGGAAACAGAGAGTCACACGCCGCGTTCGCTTCGTAACCAGTGGTGCGCCGGACCTGTTGGAGGGGGCATGGGCTTCACGACCGGCATCGGCCGGGGCATCCGCGACATCCGGTCCGGCTCGCGTCGCCGGAACCGCTCCTCGGACGGCACCGTCGTGGCGGAGTACACCGGACTGTGGGGCTGGGACGTGGTGCCGGGCGTCCGCACCGCCGCGGGCGTCTGCTCCTGCGGCCGGGCCGGCTGCGGGACGTCGGGCGCGCATCCGCTGGACCTCGCGCCGGTGATCCGCGCGGGAACCCCGCTGGACGAGGTGACGGCGGTCTGGTCGGAGTTCCCGGGGGCCTCGCTGATGCTGCCGGTCGGGCGGGCGTTCGACGTGATCGAGGTCGCGGAGGCCGCCGGGCGTCACGCCCTGGCGCGGCTGGAGCGCATGGGCCTGCCGGTCGGCCCGGTCGCCGCCACCCCGGACGGCCGCGCCCACTTCCTCGTCGCCCCCGGTGCCGCCGCCGCGCTCCCCGACCTGCTCTACCGCATGGGCTGGGACGACCCGGCCGCCCTGGACCTGCGCGGCCTCGGGCCCGGTGCGCACATCACGGCGCCACCGTCCGACCGTGGCGGCCTGGGCCCGGTGCGCTGGCTGCGCTCCCCCGCCCTGGACTCGGCGTCCCGCCCGCCCGAGGCCCGCCTGCTGCTGGGCACGCTGGCCTACGTGGCGCACCGGTCGGGGGCGTGACCGGCCCCGGGCCCGCACCGACGCCGCACGCCTCCCGGACACGGCGAAGCGCCCGTCCCCCGGTCTGCTCGGGGGCGGGCGCTTCCTCGCGGCTGCCGGATCCGCCTGACGGAGCCGGGGATCACTCCCCGATGAGGGCGTCCACGAACGCGTCCGGCTCGAACGGCGCCAGGTCGTCCGCGCCCTCGCCGAGCCCGATCAGCTTGACCGGCACGCCCAGCTCGCGCTGCACGGCGATCACGATGCCGCCCTTGGCCGTGCCGTCCAGCTTGGTGAGCACGATGCCCGTGATGTCGACGACCTCGGCGAAGACCCGGGCCTGCACCAGGCCGTTCTGACCGGTGGTGGCGTCGAGCACGAGCAGCACCTCGTCCAGCGGCGCCTGCTTCTCCACGACCCGCTTGACCTTGCCGAGCTCGTCCATGAGGCCGGTCTTGGTGTGCAGCCGGCCGGCGGTGTCGATGAGCACGGCGTCGGCGGCCATCTCCTTGCCCTCCTTGACCGCGTCGAACGCGACGGAGGCCGGGTCACCGCCCTCCGGGCCGCGCACGGTGTGGGCGCCGACCCGCTCGCCCCAGGTCTGCAGCTGGTCGGCGGCGGCGGCGCGGAAGGTGTCGGCGGCGCCCAGGACGACGGTGTTGCCGTCGGCGACCAGGACACGGGCGAGCTTGCCGGTGGTGGTGGTCTTGCCGGTGCCGTTGACGCCGACGACCATCACGACGCCGGGACCGCCGGCCGCGTTCTCGGTGTGCACGGTGCGGTCCATCTCGGGACCGACCAGGGTGATCAGCTCCTCGCGGAGCAGGCCTCGCAGCTCCTCGGGGGTGCGGGTGCCGAGCACCTTCACGCGCTCGCGCAGCCGCTCGACCAGCTCCTGGGTGGGCTGCACACCGACGTCGGCGGTGAGCAGGGTGTCCTCGATCTCCTCCCAGGTGTCCTCGTCGAGGTGCTCGCGGGAGAGCAGGGTGAGCAGGCCCTTGCCCAGGACGTTCTGCGAACGGGAGAGACGGGCGCGCAGCCGGACCAGCCGGCCGGCGGTGGGCTCCGGGATCTCGATCTCGGGGGCCTCGGCGGCGGGCGGTTCCTCGATGACGACGGGACCGGCGCCCGCCGGAAGATCAACCTCCTCGATGGTGCGCCGCGGTTCCTCCCGCGGCGTCTCGGCCTCTTCGCCGACGTGCGGCTCGGCCGGAGGGGCGGTGATGTCGGGCGCGGCGGGCGGCGGCGGGGGCAGCGGCTTGTTGCGCCGGCTGCCGACGATGAGCCCGCCGAGCGCGCCGATCACGACCACGGCGATGACTACAGCAAGGATGACGATGTCCATAACAGCCCCAGTATGGCGTGGCCCCTCACAAGGCCGTCCGTTGTACGCGCGGGGCCGTCGGCCCCGAGGGGACGGGCCGGCCCGTCGCTCGGCCCCGTGCCGGGCGGGAAGCCCTCAGGGGCGGGGTCACCACGCGTCCAGTATCGGACGGGACGTGCGGGGGCCGCGAAGACGCGCGCCCGGCGCCCGGCCCCCGGGGTGACGCACCGCCGCCCCCGCCCGGGCGGACCGGGCGGGGGCGGCGGTGCGGGGACGAGGAGAGGGGCGGCGGGGAGGTGAGCCCTTCTCCCCGGACTCGGGGGCCGCTCAGCCCATCTCCTCCAGCGTCTTGCCCTTCGTCTCCTTCACGAACTTCAGGACGAACGGGATGGAGAGGGCGGCGAAGACCGTGTAGATCACGTAGGTGACCGAGAGGTTCCAGTCGGCCAGCGAGGGGAAGCTCGCCGTGATGGCCCAGTTGGCGACCCACTGCGCGGCGGCGGCGACACCGAGGGCGGCGGCGCGGATCCGGTTGGGGAACATCTCGCCGAGCATGACCCAGACGACCACGCCCCACGACAGGGCGAAGAAGAGGACGAAGACGTGCGCGGCGATCAGGGCGACCCAGCCCTGGGTGGCGGGCAGCGCCCCGTCGACGAGGTCGGCGGAGAAGGCCCAGGCCTCCAGCGCGAGGCCGATCACCATGCCGACGGAGCCGATGATCGCGAGCGGCTTGCGGCCGATGCGGTCGACGAAGATCATCGCGATGACGGTGCCGACGATGTTGATGATCGACGTGGTGAAGGAGTAGAAGAACGAGTCCGTCGGGTCGACGCCGACCGACTGCCACAGCGTCGAGGAGTAGTAGAACGCGACGTTGATGCCGACGAACTGCTGGAACACCGACAGGCCGATGCCGATCCAGACGATCGGCTTGAAGAAGAAGCTGCCGCCCAGCAGGTCCTTGAAGCTGGACCTCTCCTCGCGGTGCATCGCCGACTCGATCTCGGTGACGCGGGCGGTCAGGTCGACGTCCTTGCCCTCGACCTCTTCCAGGATCTGCCGGGCGCGCTCGTGCTTGCCGACGGAGATCAGGTAGCGCGGGGACTCGGGGATGGCGAAGGAGAGCAGGCCGTAGAGGACGGCCGGGACGACCATGACGCCGAGCATGACCTGCCAGGCCTCCAGGCCCATCAGCTCACCGCGCTGGTCGCCGTCGGCGGCGTTCAGGATGCCCCAGTTGACCAGCTGCGACACGGCGATGCCGACCACGATCGCGGCCTGCTGGAAGGAGCCGAGCCGGCCGCGGTAGGCGGGCGGGGCGACCTCGGCGATGTAGGCCGGGCCGATGACGGAGGCCATGCCGATGGCGAAGCCGCCGACGATCCGCCAGAAGGCGAGGTCCCACAGCGCGAAGGGAAGCGCGGAGCCGACGGCGCTGACGGTGAACAGGACCGCGGCGATCTGCATGCACCGGATGCGGCCGATGCGGTCGGCTATCCGGCCGGCGGTCGCGGCGCCGATGGCACAGCCGATCAGCGCGATGGCGATGACCTGCGCGAGCGCGGCGGAGCCGATGTCGTAGCGGTCACGGATGGCCTCGACGGCGCCGTTGATCACGGAGCTGTCGTAGCCGAAGAGGAAACCGCCCATGGCGGCCGCCGCCGCGATGAAGATGACGTGCCCGAGATGTTCGGGGTGAGCCGCCCGGGCTCCTGACTTGTGTGCCTGCGATGTGCTGGTCACGTGTACTCCTCGGGCCACCGGCAACATCGCCGGATGGGGGGTCAGCCCTTCGAGGTCCAGCTGAAGGTACCTGAAGGTAAAAGCAACATTGCAGAGAATATGTCTTCAATTATTGAAGTCAATAGGGGTAGGGATGTGAGCTTGAAGACGCACCAAAGGATCAAGCGTTCAGGAGTTGAAGCAAGTGTGTCGCTCTAGCGCAGACGCTGGCTGATGACCTTGGAGACGCCGTCGCCCTGCATGGAAACGCCGTAGAGCGCGTCGGCGACTTCCATGGTGCGCTTCTGATGCGTGATCACGATCAGCTGCGAGACCTCCTGCAGCTCCTGCATGATCCGGATCAGCCGCTGGAGGTTGGTGTCGTCGAGGGCGGCCTCGACCTCGTCCATGACGTAGAACGGGCTGGGCCGCGCCTTGAAGATCGACACCAGCATCGCCACGGCGGTCAGCGACCGCTCGCCGCCCGAGAGCAGGGAGAGCCGCTTGACCTTCTTGCCGGGCGGCCGTGCCTCGACGTCCACGCCCGTGGTGAGCATGTTGTCGGGGTCGGTCAGCACCAGCCGGCCCTCGCCGCCCGGGAACAGCCGGGAGAAGACGCCCTCGAACTCGCGGGCGGTGTCCCGGTAGGCCTCGGTGAAGACCTGTTCGACGCGCTCGTCGACCTCCTTGACGACCTGGAGCAGGTCCGCGCGGGTCTTCTTCAGGTCCTCCAGCTGCTCGCCGAGGAACTGGTGGCGTTCCTCCAGCGCCGCGAACTCCTCCAGGGCGAGCGGGTTGACCTTGCCGAGCTGCTGGTAGGCGCGCTCGGCCGCCTTCAGGCGCTTCTCCTGCTCGGCCCGGACGAAGGGGCGGGGCCTGTTGCGCGGGTGCTCCGGGTCCTCCGGCAGCTGTTCGCCCTCGGCGGGGGGCGAGGGCGGCACCGGCTGGTGCGGGCCGTACTCCGCCACCAGCCCCGCCGGTTCGACACCCAGCTCCTCCAGTGCCCTGGTCTCCAGCTGCTCCATCCGCAGCCGCTTCTCCGCACCGAGTACCTCGCCCCGGTGAACTGAATCCGTCAGCTTGTCGAGTTCCGCCTTGAGGTCGCGGCCCGCGGCACGGGCGCGGCCGAGTTCCTGTTCGCGGCGGGCCTTGGCGGCTTCTGCGGCGGTGCGCTCCTCGTCGGCGCGGGCGAGGGAGACCTCGACGTGCGCGAGGAGTTGCCGGGCGCCGGAGGCGACGGCCCCGGCGACGGCGGCCTCGTGCCGCAGCCGGGCCCGGCGCCGGTCGGCACGCGCGCGTGCCTCGCGTTCCGCGCGGGCCGCGCGGTCCAGCGAGTCGGCCCGTCCGGCCAGCCCCTTGACCCGTTCCTCGTGCGTACGGACCTGGAGGCGGGCCTCCATCTCGGTCTGGCGGGCGTTGGCCCCGTCGGCGGCGAGCCGGTCGCGTACGGAGGTGTCGGGCTCCTCCGCCCCTCCCTCCCCGAAGGGGGCGCTCTCCTCGGCGACGGCGAGCCGCTCGGCGAGTTCCTCGACGTCGGTGAGCGCCGTGTCGAGGGCCTCCTGCGCCCGGGCGGCGGCGGCGACGGCCCGCTCCGCCTCCCCGGCGGCGCCTCGCGCCTGGCCGGCGAGCCGGCCGAGCTGCTGGGCGACCGAGGACTTCTCCCGGTCGGCGGCCCGGCGCCGCTCCCCGAGTTCCTCGACGAGGTCCGCGCACTCCCGGCGCCGCCCGGCCGCCGCCTCCTGCGCCCCGGCCAGCTCCGCGCACCGCACGGCCAGCTCCTCCAGCTCGGCGGCGGCCTCGTCCACGGACGCCTGCACCTCCAGCAGGCTGGGGGCGCCCGCCGAGCCGCCCTGCGCGAAGTGGGCGCCGAGCAGGTCGCCCTCGGCGGTGACGGCGGTCAGGTGCGGGTGGGTGCGGACGAGTTCCTCGGCGTCCTCCAGGGTGCCGACGACGACGACGTGGCGCAGCAGCCGTCGTACGGCCGGCATGAGGTCGGCGGGCCCGTCGACGAGGCGCTCGGCGGGGAGGGGGAAGGCGGGGGGTCCGGCGGCCGCGGGTGCGTCGTGGCCGGTCGCGCGGATCGCCGTCCCTCCCGGGTCGGTGCCGGGTTCCGTTCCCGGTTCCCGCGGTGTTTCCGCCAGGAGCAGGGCCGCCCGGCCCGCGTCCTGCTTGCGCAGCAGACGGATCGCGTCGGCCGCGGCGGACGGTGAGGTCATCGCCAGGGCGTCCGCCGCCGCGCCGAAGGCGGCCGCGAGCGGCACCTCGTAACCGGCCGTCACCGTCAGCAGTTCCGCGGCCGGGCCCAGCAGTCCCGTGAGACCGTCCCTCGCGCCCAGCAGGGCGCCGGTGCCGTCCTTGCGGCGCAGGCCGAGCGCGAGGGCCTCGTGGCGGGCCCGGGTCGCGGCGCGCTCGCGCTCCGCCGCGGTGACCGCCTCGCGGGCGGCGGTGAGGGCGGTCTCGGCCTCGGCGAGCCGCCGCCTGGCCTCCTCGTGCCGCTCGGCGAGTTCGGCGTCCCCCGCGTCGAGGCCGTCGACCTCGGCCCGGAGCGCCTCGTACTCCTCCTGTGCGGCGACGGCCCGTTCCCGGGCCTCGTCACGGGCGGCGGCGAGACGTTCGATCTCGGCCTGGGCGGCGGCGGCGCGCGAACGGGCCGCGCCCACCTGCCCCTTGAGGCGGGCGAGCCCCTCACGCCGGTCGGCGATGGCCCGCGCGGCGTCCCTCAGCCGCCGCTCCTCCTGGGCGAGTTCGCGTTCCAGCTCCGCGCGGTGGGCGACCGTGTCCTCCAGGGCGCGTTCGGCCGCCTCCAGGGCGGCCTCCAGTTCGGCCTCCTGCTCGCGGACGCGGGCGGCCTCGCGCTCCATGTCCTCGGGGTCCCGGCCGCGCCGCTCCTCGGGGGGTGCGGAGGTCGCGCTCTTCACCCGCGCGTCGGCCAGCGAGACGGTGCCGCGCACCCGCTCTGCGAGCTGGGAGAGCTCGTACCAGGTCTGCTGGGCGTTCTGCAGCCGGGGGGCGAGCCGGCGCACCTCGTCCTCCAGGAGCGCCTCGCGCCGGAGGGCCTTGCTCAGTTCGGCCTCGGCCGCCTCCTTGCGCTCCTTGAGGGCGGCCTCGTCGGCGATCTCGGCCCGCAGCGCCTCCCGCAGCCGTACGAGGTCGTCGGCGAGCAGGCGCAGCCGGGCGTCGCGCAGGTCGGCCTGGATGACGGCGGCCCGCCGCGCGACGGCGGCCTGCCGGCCGAGCGGCTTGAGCTGGCGGCGCAGCTCGTCGGTGAGGTCCTGCACGCGGGCGAGGTTGGCCCGCATCGCGTCCAGCTTCCGCAGCGCCTTCTCCTTGCGCTTGCGGTGCTTGAGGACGCCGGCGGCCTCCTCGATGAAGGCGCGGCGGCCCATGGGGTCGGCGTGCAGTACGGAGTCGAGCCGGCCCTGGCCGACGATGACGTGCATCTCACGGCCGATGCCGGAGTCGGAGAGCAGTTCCTGGATGTCGAGGAGCCGGCAGGTGTCGCCGTTGATCTGGTACTCGCTGCCGCCGTTGCGGAACATGATCCGCGTGATGGTGACCTCGGAGTACTCGATGGGGAGGGCGCCGTCGGAGTTGTCGATGGTCAGGGACACCTCGGCGCGGCCCAGCGGGGGGCGGCCGGTGGTGCCGGCGAAGATGACGTCCTCCATCTTGCCGCCGCGCAGCGACTTGGCGCCCTGCTCGCCCATGACCCAGCTGAGCGCGTCCACGACATTGGACTTGCCCGAGCCGTTCGGACCCACCACGCAGGTGATCCCCGGCTCGAACCGGAGCGTTGTCGCGGAGGCGAACGACTTGAAGCCGCGGAGGGTCAGAGCCTTGAGGTGCACGCCGTCGGACTCTACCCGCCGGTCAGGGCTCGCTCCATGAACGCGCGGTTTCGCGGGTGAACGCACAGGGCACATCAGACGTTGAAGACGGTGAAAGGATGCGCGGGACAGCGCGTACGGAGCGCCGTGCGGGTGCCGGGGTGAGGCCGCGGGGGCGGAAAAGAAAGAAGGGACGCCGGGGCGTCCCTTGCAGTTCTGACTGCTCGGCGGTGATGAGGGGCGGGCCCGACCGCTGCTGTGCTGTTCGTGGAGCGGTGCAGTGATCAGGTGAGCGCAGGCTCCGCCTGGTGTGCGTCAACGCTCTCCATGATCCTGTCGTGAGAAGCGGCAGCCGCCAGCGCGTCCTTCTCCGCCTGGATCCGTACGAGCTCGGATTCCAGGTCCTGGACGCGCTGCTGGAGCCGTCGCATCTCGGCGAGGAGTCGCGGGTCGGAGCCGCCGACGTAACCGAGAAGCGCCTTTGCCATGATGGATGGTCCTCCACAATGAGTGACCGACCGATGCGGTGTGGGTCGTGAGGGATTCGCACCCGCGATGCTTGGCAGGCCTGCAGTTGTGGTGCCGTTCAGCCATGCCAAACAGCTAAGGTGCGCGGGGCTTTCAGCGTCTCACCAAAAAGTTTGAGGGTCAACACGATCACGCCCCGTATGGGCGGACAACCGGCTGCGCACGGCCGGCGGGTGGCGGCGGCGCGAGTCTCACGGGTCCTCGGGACGTGGCGATCATCTTGACGGCCGACGCCGCTCACGGCAAGCCCTTCTCGGCAATCACCAGGACTTTTTCCTCGACGAGGGACCGTCGGACGGACCGTCCGGCGGGCGCGGGGCCGCCGGAGCGGGCAGGGTCAGCGGATGGCGAAGCCCTCGTAGCCGCCGCGCGGTGTGTCCCAGATCTCGGTGACTCCGTCCACATGTCCGGGCGTGTCGCCGGCCTGGAGCCAGTCGAGCAGTCCCTCGCAGCGTTCACGGGCTCCCTCGGCGACCACCTGGACCCTCCCGTCGCCCAGATTGAGAGCAAAACCACTCAGCCCGCCGATCTCCAGCGCCTTGGCGCGCGTGAACCAGCGGAAACCCACCCCTTGGACACGCCCCCGCACCCAGGCGACCAGTCGCACATCCTCACTCATGGCTGCAACCTAACCGGACAAAGCCACTTGGGGCACACCGTGCCTGTGCGCCATGCGGTACCGTCCCCACCCATGAATCTCATATGAAACTCACTCGTTGGTGTGAGTTTCGTGATCATCGAGTTTCGGGTTGGCCGCCAGCACGAGTCGACCGCGAGGACGAGGAAGGCCAGGACATGGGACGCCACCGACGCTCCGCCGCCGGCCGCGCCGCCGGGGTCACTCCTGACGGCCCCCACGACGGCCCGTATCCGGGGGTCGACCGGGGGGACGGTCCGCCCACGATGGGCACCGCGCCGTACCTGAACCCGGAGGCGTACGCCGAGACGTACGCCAGGAGCGAGGCCTACCTCTACGCGACGGGCGAGGCCAGGACCCCCGCCGGAGGCCGCGACTTCGCCCGCGGCGGCTTCCCCGGCGCAGACTTCCCGAGCGCAGACTTCCCGAGCGCCGACTTCTCGGCGGGCCGGGACCGGATCGGGCCCGCCGTCGCCGGTGACGGCCACGCCCCCGGCGACGGGCCCCGCACCGGCGGGCACCGGCGCCGGAAGAAGAAGGCCGCGGCCCCGGTCCGCACCGGTCTGCTCGGCGTCTCCGCCGCGGTGGCCCTCGGCACGGTGGCGGTGGCCACGGGTGCGGTGCCCGGTCTGGAGAACTACCGGCTCGGCGGCGACAGCGGCCCCGGTGAGAGCGTGCAGGCCGGGGACGCGGCGGCCAACTCGCCCGGCGGGCAGGGCGGTGCCTCCGGCAGCCTGGGCGACGCGGGCCGTGACGCCGGTGCTCCGGCGAGCCGTGGCGCCGGGCGCTCCGCCTCGCCCGCGCCGTCCGCGTCGGCCCCGGCGTCGGACTCACCGACCAAGACCCCGCAGAAGAAGGCCCCGGAGAAGAGGACCCCGGAGAAGAAGGAGACCGCGGCGGCCCCGGAGAGGACGGCGGAGGAGACGCCGTCCCGCAAGGCGGCGCCGGAGCCGGAGCAGAGGACGAGCACTCCGGTGACCGGATCGGCGGAGGCCGCCGCGGGTGCCGAGGTGCTCCGGCTGGTCAACCTGGAGCGGGCCGGGGTGGGCTGCAGCCCGGTCACCGCGAGCAGCGAGCTGACCGACCTGGCCACGGCGTTCAGCCGGGACATGGCGGAGCGGGACTTCTTCGACCACACCGACCCCGACGGCGACACCCCCTGGGACAGGGCCGAAGCGGCCGGCATAAGCAGTCTGGGCGGCGAGAACATAGCCCGGGGCCAGGCCGACGCCGAGGCCGTGATGCAGGCCTGGATGGACAGCCCCGGCCACAAGGCGAACATACTGAACTGCGACTTCAGGACGCTCGGCGTGGGCGTCCACATGGGGTCGGGCGGTCCGTGGTGGACCCAGAACTTCGGGTACTGACCTCCGGTGAGCGCAATCTGATGGTCAGCGCTGCCCTGGCGTAGGCTTGCACGTATGACGACCGCGCGGCGCCCGGAGGAGCGGGAGCTCCCCTTCAACGTGTTCGCCAAGGCGTGCCCGTCCCGCGGCACGCTGGAGCATGTCACCGGACGCTGGGGCGCGCTGACCCTCGGCGCGCTCCACGAGGGCCCGCTCCGGTTCAACGAGCTGCGCCGCCGGGTCGACGGGGTGAGCGAGAAGATGCTCTCCCAGACGCTGCACGCGCTGGAGCGGGACGGGCTGGTGCACCGCGAGGCCCAGCCCACCAACCCGCCCCGGGTGGACTACGAACTGACGCCGCTGGGCCACGAGGTCGCCCGGCGCCTGCTCTCCCTCATCCAGTGCGTCGAGGACAGCATGGACACCGTGCTCCAGGCCCGTGAGCGCTACGACGAGACGCGCGGCGCCCGCTGACACCTCGGGCAGAAGTAGCTGGACCGGTTCATCCACGCCCGCCGGCGCACCGGGGTGCCGCAGCGGCGGCAGGGCAGACCCTCGCGGCCGTACGCGTCCAGGGACCGGTCGAAGTAGCCGGACTCCCCGTTGACGTTGACGTAGAGGCTGTCGAAGCTGGTGCCGCCCACCGCGAGCGCGGCGTTCATGACGTCCCGGACGTGACCCAGCAGGAGTTGGGTGCGCGGGCGGGTGAAGCCGGCCGTCGGGCGCTCGTAGTGGATGCGGGCCCGCCACAGCGCCTCGTCGGCGTAGATGTTGCCGACGCCGCTGATCAGCGACTGGTCGAGCAGGGCGCGCTTGATGGTGGTCCGCCTGCGGCGCAGCGCCTGGTGGAACGCCTCCTCGTCGAAGAGCGGGTCGAGGGGGTCCCGGGCGATGTGGGCGATGACGTCGGGCAGTCCGTCGGCGGTGTTGTCGTGCAGTGACAGACCGCCGAAGGTGCGCTGGTCCACGAAGCGGAGCTCGGTGTCCAGGGCGTCGGTGAAGCGGACGCGGACGCGCAGGTGCTTCTCGTCCGGTGCCGCGTGCGGCTGCACCAGCAGCTGGCCGCTCATGCCGAGGTGGGCCAGGACCGACTGGTCGGTGTCCTCCAGGGGCAGCCACAGGTACTTGCCGCGGCGGCTGGGGACGCCGACACGGTGCCCCTTGAGCCGGTGCGCGAAGTCGTCGGCACCGGCGGGGTGACGGCGTACCGCGCGCGGGTGCAGCACCTCGGCGTCGGCGACGGTCCGGTGGGCGACCCACCGCTCGAGGCCGCGCCGTACGACCTCCACCTCGGGCAGCTCGGGCATGTTCCCCTCCAAGGACCGGTGGACGAGACCGAGCGCCCGCCCCGGTGCGGGGCGGGCGCTCGGGTCGTGTGGTGCGTCAGGCGGAGGCCGACGGGGCGTCGGCGCTCTTCCCGGAGGCATCGGCTTCGGCGACCCGGACGGTCTCCTCGGCCTGAGCCGCCGCCTCGGCGCGCTCGTCCGCCGCTGCCCGGATGGACCGCCACGCGGACTCGGCGGCCTGCTGCTCCGCCTCCTTCTTGCTGCGGCCGGTGCCGGTGCCGTACGAGACGCCTCCGACGCGGGCGGCAGCAGTGAAGGTCTTCTCGTGATCCGGGCCGGTCTCCGTGACCAGGTACTCGGGCACGCCGAGTCCCTCGGTCGCGGTGAGTTCCTGGAGGCTGGTCTTCCAGTCCAGGCCGGCACCGAGGTTCGAGGACTTCTCGATCAGCGGGTCGAACAGGCGGTGCACCAGTTCGGAGGCCGCCTCGAGCCCCTGGTCGAGATAGACCGCGCCGATCACCGCTTCGAGGGTGTCGGCGAGGATGGACGCCTTGTCCCGGCCGCCCGTGCCCTCTTCACCGCGGCCGAGCCGGATGAAGGAGCCCAGTTCGAGCCCGCGGCCCACTTCCGCCAGCGCACGCGAGTTGACCACCGCGGCCCGCAGCTTGGCCAGTTGGCCTTCGGGCAGGTCGGGGTGGGTGTTGTACAGCGTGTCCGTGACGACGAGGCCGAGCACGGAGTCCCCGAGGAACTCCAGCCGCTCGTTCGTCGGCAGGCCGCCGTTCTCGTACGCGTAGGAACGGTGGGTCAGCGCACGCACCAGAAGGGCGGACTCGAGCTTGTAGCCGAGCCGCCCTTCCAGAAGCGTGTGGGACGAGGCCTGGTTGTCCGCTGAGTTCTTCTTCGGCGTCGACACAGTGCCTCTCACCAGCCGCTCAGACCTCGAGGACCTGGCGCTTGTTGTAGGTGCCGCACGACGGGCACGCGATGTGCTGCTGCTTGGGCTCGTGGCAGCGCTCGCACGCAACCAGGGTGGGGACCGCAGCCTTCCACTGCGACCGGCGGTGGCGCGTGTTGCTGCGCGACATCTTCCGCTTCGGAACAGCCACGGCTACTTCTCCTGCTTCTCGTCGACGCCCGGTTCGGCGCCGCTCATCTCGTCCTTCTCGCCGTCCTTCATGGTGCCGGCGAGTCCCTGCAAAGCCGCCCAACGGATGTCGACGGCGTCGTGGTGGTGGTCCGGGTCGTCGGCGAGCCGTGCTCCGCACTCGGAACACAGACCCGGGCAGTCTTCCCGGCACACCGGCTGCATCGGCAGTGCGAGCACCACCGCATCGCGCAGCACGGGCTCGAGGTCGAACAGGCCGTCCTCGAGGAAGAGCCGGTCCTCGTCGTCCTCGGCGTCGTCGCCCGGTTCCGCGATCACGCGGCCCCGGTCGTCGGCGTCAGGGTACGAGAACAGCTCCTGGAAGTCCGCTTCGAGCTCCTGCTCCAGCGGCTCCAGACACCTTACGCACTCCCCCTCGGCCTTGGCACGGGCGGTGCCTGTGACGAGCACACCTTCCATGACCGACTCGAGCCGGAGCTCCAGCTCCACCGGGGCGCCTTCCGGCACTCCGATGACGTCCTTGATCCCGAAGTCCTTGGGAGCGTCGACCGTGCGGGTCAGGCGCTGCAGCGCACCGGGCCGCCGTCCCAGCTCGTGTGTGTCGAACACGAGGGGGTTGCGGTGGTCGAGGCGGGCGTTCAGGGCCATTCCCACTTTCGGTCTTCGAGCTCAGAGGTACCACTGCCGTGCGGTGATCCCGGGCAGCGTGGATCGCGGACGTAAGCGCGACCGAACAGCCAGGATACTGGACCTTTCGCTTTCAGCCCAATCCGCCCCTACAGACCCCGCTCGCGCTCGTAGGCGCGCAGCTGCTCGGGAGTGATCATGCTGGTGTCGAACAGGCTGGTCTCGTCCAGGGCGTAGCCCTGCTGGGCCTGCTGGTCGTGCCCGGACCGCTGCCCCTGGTCCGGGTCGTACGCCTGCGCGTCGTAGCCCTGGTACGCGGCGTACGGGTCGTTCTGCTGGACCGGGACGCCTCCCGCCGGAACGTAGCCGGAGGCGGCGGAGTAGGCGTCCTGCTGTCCTCCGTACTGCTGCTGGTAGCCGGCGTAGGGGTCCGGCTGCTGCTGGACGGGGGCGTCTCCCGCCGGGGCGTAGCCGGGGGCGGGGGGGTAGACGGGCTCCGGCTGGGCGTACGTCCGCCGCTGCTCGGCCCGTCCGGCCGAGGCGGCGTCCTGCTCGGCGAGGGACGCGAGGTCGGCCAGGTAGTCGGCGTCGCTGGAGTGCTGGACGGTCGTGGTGTCGTCGGCCAGCGCGCCCAGGTCGTCGGTGGCGATCCGGCCGTGCAGCTTCTGACGGCCCCGCCCCACCGCCTCCAGGGTCTTGGCGAGGACCGCCTCGAAGGCGCCGAGCTTGACGTCGACGTACTCGTCGGCGCTGCGGCGCAGGGTCTCCGGGTCGTGGCTGCGCTCGGGGGCGTCCTCGTCCTCGTGGCCCTGCTCGTCGAGGCCGGGGCCGGTGCCGAGCAGCTTCTCGCGGCCGCGGCCGACCGAACCGAGCGTCTTGGTGAGGACGACCTCGAAGTTGGCGAGCTTGGAGTCGACGTAGTCGTCGGCCTCCGCGCGGATCTCCTCGGCCTCCTTGCGGGCCTCGGCGAGGATCCGGTCGGCCTCGGCCTGGGAGCGGCGGGCGATCTCGGTGTCGGAGACCAGGGAGCCGCGCTGCGCGTGCGCGCTCTCGATGATCCGCTCGGCCTCCTGACGGGCCTGCTCGACCATCTGCTCCCGGCCGCCGATCAGCTCCTCGGCCTGGGCGAGGGAGTCGGGCAGGGCCGCGCGCACCTCTTCGAGCATCGAGAGCAGCTGGGCGCGGTTGACCACGCACGAGGCCGACATGGGCATCGACCGGGCACTGGAGACCGCGGCGACGATCTCATCGAGCTTCTTCTGCACGTCCACCGTGTGCTCGCCACTCTCTACAGCTGTGTTGGAGACGGACGGGACGACTGTACGGCCACGGGCCGCCCGGTGGACACCGGGCGGCCGTACCGGAAGGTCAGTCCTTGCGCAGGCGTTCGGTGAGGGCGGTCAGGACCTCCGGCGGCACCAGGTGGGCGACGTCGCCGCCCCAGGCCGCGACCTCCTTGACGAGCGAGGAGGACAGGAAGCTGTAGGTGGGGTTGGTGGGGACGAAGAGGGTCTCCACGCCCGAGAGGCCGTTGTTCATCTGGGCCATCTGCAGCTCGTAGTCGAAGTCGCTGACCGCGCGCAGGCCCTTGACGATGGCCGGGATGTCGCGCTGCTTGCAGAAGTCGACGAGCAGGCCGTGGAAGGACTCCACCCGGACGTTGCCGTACTCGGCGGTGACCCGGCGGATCAGGTCGATCCGCTCCTCGATCTCGAACAGGCCCTTCTTGGACTGGTTGATCATCACCGCGACGTAGACCTCGTCGTACAGCCGGGAGGCCCGGGCGATGATGTCGAGGTGTCCGTTGGTGATCGGGTCGAACGACCCCGGGCATACGGCGCGGCGCACTTGTGATCCCTCGCTCTCCGGTCCGGTCATCGTGCGTCTTCGCACGTAGAGGCGGCGCGACCGTACCAAAACGTTCCCTCGCCGTAGCGTCGGGCCCGGATCGCCTCGAACCCGGGCGGCCAGGCGAATTCCCCGCCCCTGGTGCTGCGCTCCACGGTGACGAGGGCTTCTTCGGCGAGCCAGCCCTCCGTCCGGAGTGTGAGCAGGATCTCGCGAAGATCGTCATCCGAGACGGCGTAGGGCGGGTCGAGGAAGACGATGTCGTACGGCTCCTGCGGGGGCGCGGTGCGGACGACCTGTTCCGCTTTCCCGGACCTCACCTCGGCGCCGGGGAGCCGGAGCGCCCTCACGTTCTCCCGGACCGTACGGGTGGCGCGGGCGTCGGCCTCGACGAGCAGGACGTGCCCGGCGCCGCGGGACAGTGCCTCCAGCCCCACGGCGCCGGAACCGGCGTACAGGTCGAGGACGCGCTCGCCGTCCAGCGGGCCGCCGAGCAGCGACTGCCAGGTGGAGAAGAGGCCCTCGCGCGCACGGTCGGAGGTCGGGCGGGTGCCCTGTCCCGGCGGGACGGCCAGGCGGCGTCCGCCGGCCGCGCCGGCGATCACGCGAGTCATGTCCTCGGTCCTTGTCGGTGGGTGCTGGTCGGTGACCGTCCCAGTCTGTCAGCCCTTCTCCAGGTACTGCTCCCGCTCCTCGTCCAGCAGGGCGTCCAGCGCCGTGCGCAGGGCGGGCAGGTTCGTCAGGTCCGGGTCGGCGGCCACCACCGCCGCCGCCTCCTCCCGCGCCTCGGCGATGATCTCCTCGTCCTCGATGACGGCGAGCATGCGCAGGCTGGAGCGGGTGCCGGACTGCGCCTGGCCCAGCACGTCGCCCTCACGGCGCTGCTCCAGGTCGATGCGGGAGAGCTCGAAGCCGTCGAGGGTGGCGGCGACGGCGTTCAGCCGCTGCCGGGCCGCGCTCGCCTCGGGCATCTCGGTGACCAGCAGGCACAGGCCCGGGGCCGAGCCGCGGCCGACCCGGCCGCGCAGCTGGTGGAGCTGGGAGACGCCGAAGCGGTCGGCGTCCATGATCACCATCGCGGTGGCGTTGGGGACGTTGACCCCGACCTCGATGACGGTGGTGGCGACCAGGACGTCGGCCTCGCCGGCGGCGAAGCGGCGCATGACGGCGTCCTTGTCGTCGGGCTGCATGCGCCCGTGCAGGACCTCGACCCGGAGCCCTTTCAGCGGCCCCTTCGCGAGCTGGTCCGCGACGTCCAGGACGGCGAGCGGGGGCCGCTTCTCCGCCTCGTCCTCGGTGGACTTCTTCCTGCCCGCCTTCTTCGGGTCGTCCTCCTCGTCACCGATGCGCGGGCAGACCACGTACGCCTGGTGCCCGTTCGCGACCTCCTCGCGCACCCGCTCCCAGGCGCGGGAGAGGAAGTGCGGCTTGTCGGCGGCCGGGACGACATGGCTGGCGATGGGCGAGCGGCCGGCCGGGAGCTGGTCGAGGACGGAGGTCTCCAGGTCGCCGAAGACCGTCATCGCGACCGTGCGCGGGATGGGGGTGGCGGTCATGACGAGCAGGTGCGGGGGCTGTTTGCCCTTGCCGCGCAGGGCGTCGCGCTGCTCCACCCCGAAGCGGTGCTGTTCGTCGACCACGACCAGGCCCAGGTCGTGGAACTGCACCTTGTCCTCGATCAGCGCGTGCGTGCCGATGACGACGCCGGCCTCGCCGGTGGCCAGGTCGAGCAGCGCGTGGCGCCGCGCCGCCGCCCCCATGGACCCGGTGAGCAGCACCACCTTGGTGGCGGTCTCCGCTCCTCCGAGCATCCCCCCCTCGGCCAGCTCCCCCATCATCTCGGTGACCGACCGGTGGTGCTGCTGGGCGAGCACCTCGGTGGGCGCGAGCATCGCCGCCTGTCCGCCGGCGTCGACGACGGCGAGCATGGCGCGCAGGGCGACCAGCGTCTTGCCGGAGCCCACCTCGCCCTGGAGCAGGCGGTGCATGGGGTGTTCGGTGGCGAGGTCGGCGAAGATCTCGGCGGACACCTTCCGCTGGCCCTCGGTGAGGGTGAAGGGGAGGCGGTCGTCGAAGGCGGCGAGGAGGCCGTCGGGCCTCGGGCGGCGGGCGACGGCGGGGAGGTGCGCGTCGGCGTGGCGGCGGCGGGCGAGGGCGACCTGGAGGACGAAGGCCTCGTCCCACTTGAGGCGGGCGCGGGCGTCCTCGACGTCCGCCTTGGTGTGCGGGCGGTGGATCTTGAGGAGCGCCTCGGGGAGGGTGACCAGCCCGCGGCCCGCGCGGAGGGACTCGGGGAGGGGCTCGACGGCCTCCTGGGCGCTGGGCAGCACCGTCTGGAGCGCCTTGCCGATCTTCCAGGACTCCAGCTTGGCGGTGGCGGGGTAGATCGGGATGAGGGCGCCGGCCCAGGTCTCGACCGTCTCCTCGGTGTCACCGCGCAGCAACTCGTACGCGGGATGCGCGAGTTGGAGGCGGCGGTTGAAGACGGAGACCTTGCCGGCGAACATCGCGCGGGTGCCCGGCAGGAGTTCCTTGTGCGGTTTGTGGACACCTGCGCCGAAGAAGACCAGTTGCAGCCGGCCGCTGCCGTCCGTGATGGTCACCTCCAGGCGCTGGCCCTTGCCGCGCGGCGCCTTGGCGGAGGCGAAGGTGTGCAGACGGGCGTCGGCCACCTGGGCGACCACCGTGACGTGCTCGTCCATGGGGAGGTCGGCGAGGTGGGTGAGCTGACCGCGCTCCTCGTACCGGCGGGGGTAGTGATGCAGGAGGTCGCCTACGGTGTTCAGGCCGAGGTGCTCGGCCATCACCTTCGCGGTGGCGGGGCCGAGCACCTTCTTCAGTGGTTCTTCCAGTGCGGGCACGGCATCCATTGGACACCACACCACTGACAACGGGTGTCACTCCACCCCGATGAGCAGCAGGGCTCCCTGCCTGCCGCCGTGGTACACCAGCGTGTCGACGGCGAGGTACCCCTCGCGGACGCGGGTCTCCAGGTGGGCGGCGACGGATGCGGGGGCGCCGTCGCCGAGGACCAGGGTGACCAGTTCGCCGCCGGCCGCGAGCATGCGGTCCAGGACGGCCTCCGCGATGGCCGTGAGGTCCTGCCCGATCACGGCCACGTCGCCGTCGACCAGGCCGAGGACGTCCCCGGCCTGGCAGATCCCCGCCATGGTCCAGGACTGGCGCTCGGCGACGGTGACCTCGGCGTAGCGGGTCGCGCCCGCCGCCGACGTCATCGACACCACGTCCTCGTCGAAGCGGCGCTCCGGCTCGTGCACCGCGAGCGCCGCGATGCCCTGGACCGCGGAGCGGGTCGGGATGAGCGCCACCCGGATCCCCTCGGCCCGGGCCTGCTCGGCCGCCGCGGCGGCGGTGTGGCGCAGTTCGGCGTCGTTGGGCAGCAGCACCACCTCCCGCGCGTGCGCGCGCCGGACCGCCTGGACGAGTTCGCCGCTCGCGGGCGGCTCCCCGGGACGGGCGAGCACGGTGGTCGCGCCCGCCTCGGCGTACAGGTCCGCCAGGCCCTCGCCGGGCACCACGGCCACGACGGCCCGCCGAGCGCGTTCCCCGGGCGCCGTCACCGTCGGTTCGGCCCCGGTCGTGTGGACGTCCCCCGCGGCGAAGTGGGTGATCCGGATGCGGTACGGCCGTCCGGCCTCGACGCCGGCCTCCACGGCGGCGCCCGCGTCGTCGACGTGCACGTGGACGTTCCACAGCCCGTCCCCGCCGACCACCACCAGCGAGTCGCCCAGCGCGTCGAGCCGCTCGCGCAGCCGGGCGACGGCCGCGTCCCCGGCCTCCAGCAGATAGATCACCTCGAAGGCCGGACCGCCGGCCCCCGGCACGGCCCCGGCGTCGGCGCACTCACCGGGACCGGCGGACTCCCGGGGGAGGTCCCCCCGCGCCTCCGCCCGCGTGTGCGGCCCGGGACCGGCGGTGCGTACGGAGCCGTTCCACGGACCCCCCACCGCCGGCACCGCTCGCGGCGCCTCCCCCGTGAAGGTCTCCACCAGTGCCGCGAGCACCGCCACCAGTCCCCTGCCGCCCGCGTCGACCACTCCGGCGCGCTCGAGGACGGCCAGCCGGGCCGGGGTCTCGGCGAGTGCCGCGCGGGCCCCCTCGTAGGCCGCCCGCGCCACCGCCCCGCAGTCGCCCCCCGCTCCGCCGGCCGCCTCCGCGGCGGCCGAGGCGACGGTGAGGACGGTGCCCTCGACGGGGTGCGCGACCGCCCGGCGCGCGGAGTCGGCCGCGTGCCGCAGCGCGGTCCGCAGCCCCTCCCCGTCGGCGTGCGCCGGGGCCTCGTCCCCGGCCAGCACCTGGGCCATGCCGCGCAACAGCTGCGCCAGGATCGTCCCGGAGTTCCCGCGGGCGCCGATCAGCGCCCCGTGCGCCATCGCCCGCACCGCGTCGGCCAGCGACGGCCGCCGGCCCCCGTCGGCCTCGTGTCCGGCGAACACCGCCTCCACCGCCGCGGCCGCCGATTCGACGGTCAGGTAGAGATTGGTCCCGGTGTCCCCGTCCGCCACCGGATAGACGTTGATCGCGTCGATCTCCTCACGGGCCCGTCCCAGCGCCTCGAGCGCGAGACCGCACCAGGAACGCACCGCGGGAGCGTCGAAGAACGTCTGCGGCACCTGCGCCACCTGCGCCTCCCTGAGCTGCCGGCCGTGCCAGGCAGCGTAGACCGTGGAACGCCGCCCACCGGAAGAGGGCCGGAGGCGGACCCCCGCGCCACCGTGGTAGTTTCGTTCTACGGATGCAGCCGTTGTATGCTGCTCCGGTTGCCCGATCCGATCGGGCCTCTCCCCTGGCAACGCCACTCAGATTCCACAGGGCTCCCGTGAGTTCGGAATCTCGATCCCGGCCTGCCGGGATCAACCGTACGTGCATCTGAAGTCTTTGGAGTGACCCGTGGCTGCCAACTGCGACGTCTGCGGCAAGGGGCCGGGCTTCGGCAACAACATCTCGCACTCGCACCGCCGTACGCCCCGTCGCTGGAACCCGAACATCCAGCGCGTGCGTACCGTGGTCGGTGGGACGCCGAAGCGCGTGAACGCCTGCACCTCGTGCATCAAGGCCGGCAAGGTCTCGCGCTGACGCTTTCGCTGAGCGCGCGGCCCTGGTCGGTTTCGCCGCAACAGCCGGTCCACCTCGGGTGGGCCGGCTTTTTGCTGTGCTCGGGGCCGGGGGCGGTCGTGCGGCCCGGCTCCCGCATGCCGCCGCCCCGCAGGCGGCGGCATGCGGGAGCGGTCGCCCGCGGTCAGCGCGGCGGGTTCAGGTTCCAGGCGTGGTCCACCGGGCCTATGCCCGCGCCCAGGGCGAAGCCGGCCGCTATGGCTCCGGTGACGTAGGCCTTGGCCGTCCTCACCGCCTCCGGCACCGGCCGGCCCTTGGCCAGTTCCGACGCGATCGCCGAGGCCAGGGTGCAGCCCGTGCCGTGGGTGTGGCGGTTGTCGTGCCTCGGCGCCCGCAGCCAGTGCTCCTCGGATCCGTCGGTGAGCAGGTCCACGGCGTCGCCGGACAGGTGGCCGCCCTTGATCACCACCCAGCGCGGCCCGAACGCCAGCACCGCCCGGGCCGCCCGGCGCATGTCGGGTTCCGATCCGACCCGTATGCCGGTGAGTTGCGCCACCTCGTCCAGGTTCGGGGTGGCGACCGTCGCCACCGGCAGCAGCCCGGTCCGTACGGAGTCCAGCGCGGAGGCCGCCAGCAGCGGGTCCCCGTGCTTGGAGACCCCCACCGGATCGACCACCGCCGGCACGTCCGTGCCGGCGATCAAGTCGGCGACCGTCTCGACGAGTTCGGCGGAGGACAGCATGCCGGTCTTGACCGCCTGCACGCCGATGTCGTCGACGACGCTGCGGTACTGGGCCCGTACCGCCTCCACGGGCAGCTCCCAGGCGCCCTGCACGCCCAGGGAGTTCTGCGCGGTCACCGCGGTGAGCACGCTCATGCCGTGCACACCGAGCGCCAGCATCGTCTTCAGGTCGGCCTGGACGCCGGCGCCGCCGCCGGAGTCGGAGCCGGCCACGGTGAGGACCCGGGGCGGCGCGCTCATGACTCGATGTCCCCGAAGTGGTCCCAGCCGCCCTGGGTGGTCCAGGGGGCCCCGTCGACCGTCACCTGGGGCAGCGCCGACGGGTTGAGCACCTCGCCGATCACCTTCCAGCGGGCGGGCAGCTTCACGTCCGGCGGGAAGGTCGCCACGATCGCGTGGTCCTCTCCCCCGGTCAGCACCCACTGCATGGGGTCGACACCGACGGCCTGGCCGATGTCGTTCATCTGCGAGGGGATGTCGATCGCGCCGGAGCGGATGTCGATGCGGACCTTGCTGGCCTCGGCGATGTGCCCGAGGTCGGCGATCAACCCGTCGCTCACGTCGCACATCGCGGTGGCGCCGAGGCCGGCGGCCGCGGGCCCCGCGTGGTACGGCGGTTCGGGGCGCCGGTGCGCCTCCACGAAGGCGCGCGGCGAGCGGAAGCCGCGGGAGAGCACCGCGTGCCCGGCGGCGGACCAGCCCAGCCAGCCGGTCACCGCGACGAGGTCGCCGGGCTGTGCCCCGCCCCGGGTCACCGGCTCCTGGTTGCGCAGATCGCCGAGCGCGGTGATCGACACCATGATCGTGTCGCCGCGTACGACATCGCCTCCGACGACCGCGGCGCCGGCCACCTGGCACTCGTCGCGCAGGCCGTCCATCAGCTCGCTGGGCCAGGTCACCGGCAGTTCCGCGGGGACGACGAGGCCGAGCAGCAGCGCGGTCGGCACGGCGCCCATGGCGGCGATGTCGGCCAGGTTCTGCGCGGCGGCCTTGCGTCCGACGTCGTAGGCCGTGGACCAGTCGCGGCGGAAGTGCCGGCCCTCCAGCAGGATGTCGGTGCTGGCCACGACCCTGCGGTCGGGCGCGGAGACCACCGCGGCGTCGTCGCCGGGGCCGACCCGGACCGCCGGGGTGGTGGTGAGGCGGGAGGTGAGCTCCCTGATGAGCCCGAACTCGCCGAGCTCACCAACAGTGCCCTTCATTTCCCTTTCGACCCTTCTATCCCTGTCCGTGCCCGGTCGCGAGGCGTTCGAGTCCTCGCTACGGTCGAAGTGACCGTCAACTTCTCTCGTGTCTGTACCCCGGCGCGCAAGGCCCGGTTCCCGCAGGTCTCCCCGCGAGGAGCGGCGACGCGATACCGTGGCGTTCCTTTTCCCCACATGATCCTCGTGGCCGCCCTGGAGGTTCCGTGGTACAGGCGTACATCCTGATCCAGACGGAGGTCGGCAAGGCGTCGGCCGTCGCCGAACTGATCGGCAAGATCCCTGGAGTCATCCAGGCCGAGGACGTGACCGGACCGTACGACGTGATCGTGCGCGCCCAGGCCGACACCGTCGACGACCTGGGCCGCATGGTGGTCGCCAAAGTCCAGCAAGTGGACGGCATCACCCGCACCCTGACCTGCCCGGTCGTCCATCTGTAGCCCCCGTCTACCCTGTGCCCGTGAACTCTTCCCGTCACCGGCACACCGTCCTGTCCGCGCTCGCGGTGCTGATCACCGCCGCGGGCTGCTCCTCGGCGGACGACGGCGCGTCCGCGGCGGTTCCCCGCCCGGACGCGAAGGTCACCACGCTGTGCCGGAACCTGGACGAGGTCCTGCCGGCGAAGGTGGACGGTGAGAGTCGCGCCGATCCCGAACCCGCGTCCGAACTGACCGCGGGCTGGGGCGGCGTGGCGATCATACTGCGGTGCGGTGTCGAACGGCCGCCGAAGATGACCGACCCGAAGGTGGCCAACGGCAACGACGCCGACGCGGTGCCGGGCGGGGTGAACGGCGTCGACTGGCTCATGGAGAAGCGGGACGGGGACGTGCAGCGCTTCACCACCGCCAACCGCGAGGCGTACGTCGAGGTCGAGGTGGCCGACGGGCGGGACAGCACGGGCGTGCTGATCGACCTCGCCCCGGCCCTGAAGGAGGCGATCCCCGAGGGGATCGCCTCCTGAGACGTGCGTGCGCGGCTCAGCGCAGTCCGGTCGGCCGGCGCAGCGCCGCCCGCACCAGCAGGTCCACCAGCTCCGGGTAGCTCACCCCGGTGGCCTGCCACATCTGCGGGTACATCGAGATGGGCGTGAAGCCGGGCATGGTGTTGATCTCGTTGATCACGAACTCGCCGTCCTCGGTGAGGAAGAAGTCCGCGCGGACCAGTCCCTCGCAGGAGGCCGCGTCGAACGCCTCCACCGCGAGCCGCCGCACCTCGGCCGTCTCCTCGTCGGTCAGCGGCGCGGGCACGATGCCGGGCGTGGAGTCGATGTACTTGGCCTCGAAGTCGTAGTACGCGTGGGCGTCCGGCGGCGGGATCTCGGCCGGCAGCGAGGCGCGCGGGCCGTCCTCGAACTCCAGCACGCCGCACTCGATCTCCCGGCCGCGCAGCGCCGCCTCGACGAGGATCTTCGGGTCGTGCCGCCGGGCCTCGGCGATCGCCTCGTCCAGGCCGGACGGGTCGTCGACCTTGGTGATGCCGATCGACGAGCCCGCGCGGGCGGGCTTCACGAACAGCGGCCAGCCGTGCTCGCCGGCGAAGTCGACGATCCTCCGGCGGGCGGCGGACTCGTCCCGCTCCCACTCGCGCGGCCGGATCACCAGGTACGGGCCGACCTTCAGCCCGAAGGAGGTGAACACCCGCTTCATGTACTCCTTGTCCTGGCCGACGGCCGAGGCGAGCACGCCCGAGCCGACGTAGGGGACGCCGGAGAGCTCCAGCAGGCCCTGGAGGGTGCCGTCCTCGCCGTAGGGGCCGTGCAGCACCGGGAAGACCACGTCGACCTCGCCGAGCGCCTTGGGCACCGAACCCGGCTCGCTGTAGACGACTTCGCGGCTGGCGGGGTCGACGGGGAGCACCACGCCGCCCTCCGTCGACTCGGCGAGCTGGTCCACGCTGGGCGTACGGCGGTCGGTGATCGCCATGCGTTCCGGCTCGTCGGCGGTGAGCGCCCAGCGGCCGTCGGGGGTGATGCCGATCGGCAGGACGTCGTACGCGGTCCGGTCGATGGCCTTGAGGACGGCTCCGGCGGTGACCACGGAGATCCCGTGTTCGGAGCTGCGCCCGCCGAACACGACGGCCACACGCGGCTTGCGGGACGGCTGCTCGGGGCTCTGGGGGAGGTTCTCGGTGCTCATATCGCGATGAGCGTACCTGCCCGCAGGAGCGGGACACAGTGCCCGCAACGCCGGGCGTGAGCCGAACGGAGGGGCCGTCGCTCAGCGTCGTTCGGGCTTCGCGCTGCGCGACATCAGCTCCTTGACGGCGACCCCGGGGGACTTGCCCTCGTGCACGATGGAGACGACCGTCTCGGTGAGCGGCATGTCGACGCCGTGCCGGCGGGCCAGGTCCAGCACCGACTCGCAGGACTTGACGCCCTCCGCGGTCTGCTTGGTGACCGCGACGGTCTCCTCGAGGGTCAGGCCCCTGCCGAGGTTGGTGCCGAAGGTGTGGTTGCGCGACAGCGGCGAGGAGCAGGTGGCCACCAGGTCGCCCAGGCCCGCGAGGCCGGAGAAGGTCAGCGGGTCGGCGCCGAGGGCGACTCCGAGCCGGGTGGTCTCGGCGAGACCGCGGGTGATGAGCGAGCCCTTGGCGTTGTCGCCGAGCCCCATGCCGTCCGCGATGCCGACGGCGAGACCGATCACGTTCTTCACGGCGCCGCCCAGTTCGCAGCCGATGACGTCGGTGTTGGTGTACGGCCGGAAGTACGGGGTGTGGCAGGAGGCCTGGAGCCGCCGGGCGACGCCCTCGTCGGTGCAGGCCACCACGGCGGCGGCCGGCATCCGGGCGGCGATCTCCCGGGCCAGGTTGGGACCGGTCACCACGGCGATGCGGTCGGCGCCGACCTTGGCGACGTCGTCGATCACCTCGCTCATCCGCATCGCCGAGCCGAGTTCGACCCCCTTCATCAACGACACCAGGACCGTGCCGGGCGCGAGCAGCGGCGCCCACTCGGCGAGGTTGCCGCGCAGCGTCTGCGAGGGGACCGCGAGGACGGTGAAGTCGGCTCCGCGCGCGGCCTCGGCGGCGTCCGCGGTGGCCCGCAGGTTCTCCGGGAGCTCGATCCCGGGCAGGTAGTCGGGGTTGGTGCGGGTGGAGTTGACCGCCTCGGCGAGTTCGGGGCGCCGCCCCCACAGCACGACGTCGCAGCCCGCGTCGGCGAGGACCATGCCGAAGGCCGTCCCCCACGATCCGGTGCCGAAGACGGCCGCCTTGACCGGCTCGCTCACGTGCCCAGCCCCTCTTCCCGCGCGGTGGGCCTGCCGCCCCGCGCCCGCTCCTCCCGCTTCTGCGTACGCGTCCTGCGGCGCTGTTCGATCCGTTCCCGGCGCGGGTCGTAGGGCGTCTCGGGGGCCTTCTCGCCGCGGATCTGCTCCAGCTGGCGCGTGACGGCCGCCATGATGACCTCCGTCGCCTCCTTGAGCAGTTCCGGGGTCATCTCCCGCTCATAGAAGCGGTCGAGGTCCACCGGCGGCCCGGCCAGCACGCGGTGGGTCTTGCGCGGCAGCAGGCTGGGCTTCTTGGCGTACGGCGGCAGCAGCTCGTTGGCGCCCCACTGGGCGACCGGGATCACGGGGCACCTGGTCTGCAGGGCCACCCGGGCGGCACCGGTCTTGCCGGTCATGGGCCAGCCGTCCGGGTCGCGGGTGAGGGTGCCCTCGGGGTAGAAGGCGACGCATTCGCCGCGCTCCACGGCGTCGATCGCGGCCCGGAAGGCGCTGAGCGCGTCGGTGCTCTCCCGGTAGACGGGGATCTGCCCGGTGCCGCGCATCGCGGCGCCGATGAATCCCTTGTTGAAAAGCCCGCTCTTCGCCAGGAATCGCGGGACGCGTCCGGTGTTGTACTGAAAGTGCGCGTAGGCGAAGGGATCGATGTGCGAATTGTGGTTCACCGCGGTGATAAATCCACCCTCGGCCGGAATGTTCTCCATTCCGCGCCAATCCCGCTTGAGCAGAACCACCAGCGGCGGTTTGCAGAGAACCGCGGCGAAGCGGTACCAGAAGCCGATTCTGCGGCGCGGCACGAGTACACCTTCCTCTTACGAATGACAGGCCCAGGGCCCGGATCCGGAGGCCAGGCGGGCCGCACAAGTGTCGCCCCGGGCCGCCGGTCTGTCGAGAACACCGTACGCCCGACCCCCTCGCCGCCCCGTGCACCGGGTGACAATGGCCGCGACAAGAGAGGGACGTAACACTCGTGCAGTGGACCTTGGTGGTACCCCTGAAGCCGCTGGACCGGGCCAAGAGCAGGCTCTCGGACACCGCGGACGACGGTCTGCGCCCGGGCCTCGCGCTCGCCTTCGCCCAGGACACGGTGGCGGCCGCGCTGGCGTGCCCGGCGGTGGGGGACGTGCTGGTCGTCACGGACGACGCCCTGGCCTCCCGCGAGCTGGCCGCGCTGGGCGCCGGAATCGTCCCCGACGAGCCGCGCGGCGGACTCAACGCGGCCCTCGCCCATGCCGCGGCGGTGGCGGGCGCCGCGCGCCGCGCGGCGTGCGTCGCGGCCCTCAACGCCGATCTGCCGGCGCTCCGCCCGCCGGAACTGGCCCGTGTCCTCGATGCGGCCGCCGCGTTCCCGCGCGCGTTCCTCGCCGACGCCGCCGGGCCCGGCACGACGCTGCTGGCCGCGAGCCGGGGCCGGGAACTGCGCCCGTTCTTCGGTCCCGGCTCCCGGGCCCGGCACCGGGCGTCCGGAGCCGTGGAACTGCGCCTCGACGGAGTGGACTCGGTGCGGCAGGACGTGGACACCGGCGACGACCTGCGGGCGGCGCTGGCTCTGGGCGTGGGCCCTCACACGGCCGCGGTCACCGCGCGGTTGTCGGCGGCGGAGCAGTAGGCTGCCGGTATGCAGGCCACCGCGTACACCTACGACCCCGACAGCCGGAGCGGCCAGGTGCTCCTGGACGACGGCACGCCGGTGTCCTTCGACGCCCCGGCGTTCGACGCGGGGGGTCTGAGACTGCTGCGCCCCGGGCAGCGGGTGCGCGTCGAGACCGAGGGCGAGGGCGCGGCCCGGCGGATCACGCTGGTGACGCTGCAGACGTTCTGACCGTCCCGGGCGCCGACCCCCGGACACACCGCGGGCCGGGCTCCCGGGGAGCCCGGCCCGGCGCGTGAGGACCGCTCGTCACCGTCCGCCGCTACTTCTTGCGGGCGGTGGTCTTCTTGGCGGTGGTCTTGCGCGCGGTCGACTTCTTGGCGGGCGCCTTCGTGGCCGTCGCCTTCTTCGCCGGGGCCTTCTTGGCGGTCGTCTTCTTCGCGGTGGCGGTCTTCGCCGTCGCCGCGGTCTTGGCGGGCGCCTTCGTGGCCGTGGTCTTCGTGGCCGCCGTCGTCTTGGCGGTGGTCTTCTTCGCCGGGGCCTTCTTGGCGGTGGTCTTCTTCGCGGCGGCCTTCTTCGCCACCGTCTTCTTCGCGGCGGCCTTCTTGACCGTGGCCGAAGCGCCGCCGCTCAGGCTGCCCTTGGGCGCCTTCTTGACCGAGACCTCACCACCGCGCGGCAGCTTCTTCGAACCGCTCACCAGGTCCTTGAAGCCCTGGCCCGCGCGGAAACGCGGAACGGAGGTCTTCTTGACCCGGACCCGCTCGCCCGTCTGGGGGTTACGGGCGTAGCGGGCCGGGCGGTCGACCTTCTCGAACGAACCGAAGCCGGTGACCGAGACCCGCTCACCCGCGACGACCGCGCGGACGATGGCGTCCAGTACATGGTCGACGGCGTCGGCGGCCTGCTGGCGGCCGCCCACCTTGTCGGCAATCGCTTCTACGAGCTGCGCCTTGTTCACGTCTTCCCCTTCGGAGACATCGCCAGAACGAAAGTGTTCAAGCTTTTCGCACGTTAGGCAGATATATACCGCAAATCAAACACGAAACGGGCTAATCACCCTTGTGCCGCAACGGAATCGGTTGTCCTGGTCGGTTCAGCGTTCCTCTTCGGGGAATCGGCCCTCGTCGAGGTCCTCGGCGAACCGCTCCAGACGCCCTGCCGCGCCGGCGAGATCGTGTTTGGCCGCGGCCGTAATGACCAGCAGCTTCCGGGTCAGCGCCATCCGTACGCCCTCCGGGACTTGCAGTGCGCGCACCTTCGCGTGCGCTTCCTTGAGCTGGACCGCGACCGCCGCATAGAGCTGGAGTTGGCCGTCGTGTTCCATGCACAGATTGTGCCATCTGGGGCGAGTTGTCGCCTGCGCAGGGGGCAACTACCGCCTCGGACGGCCGTCCGGGCACATGCGGGGATCACGGGCACGTGACACGTGTACCCCGACAACCACCTTCCTAACGTGGCAAGTTGAGGTCCCTCAAGGAGACACGCAGGGCCGAACGGGTGCAGACGCGCCCGTACCCCCGATCGGTCCGATCGGGGGTACGGGAGGGATGGTCCGGTGGCCGAAAGTCGCCCTCTGGCGAGGACTTCGGCCGCGGCGCGGGTCAGGCCGTGAGCGTCCTCGGCTTGAACGACGGGCGCTTCGCCTCGTACGCGGCGATGTCCGCCTCGTTCTGCAGCGTGATGGAGATGTCGTCGAGCCCGTTCAGCAGCCGCCAGCGGGAGTTCTCGTCGAGTTCGAAGGCGGCGGTGATCCCTTCGGCGCGCACCTCGCGGGCCTCGAGGTCGACGGTGATCTCCGTGGTGGGGTCGGCTTCGGTGAGCGCCCACAGCGCGTCCACGGTCTTCTGGTCGAGGACGACCGTCAGCAGGCCGTTCTTCAGCGAGTTGCCGCGGAAGATGTCGGCGAAGCGGGACGAGATCACGGCCTTGAAGCCGTAGTTCTGCAGCGCCCAGACGGCGTGCTCGCGGGAGGAGCCGGTGCCGAAGTCGGGGCCGGCCACCAGCACGGTCGCGCCCGCCCGCTCGGGCTGGTTGAGGATGAAGGACGCGTCCTTGCGCCAGGCCTCGAACAGCCCGTCCTCGAACCCGTCCCGGGTCACCTTCTTGAGCCAGTGGGCGGGGATGATCTGGTCGGTGTCGACGTTGCTGCGGCGCAGCGGGACGGCCCGGCCGGTGTGGGTGGTGAATGCTTCCATGACTGATCAGACTCCAGCGGGCGTGGGGGCGGCGGCGAGGTCGGCCGGGGCGGCCAGGTGACCGAGGACCGCGGTGGCGGCGGCGACCTGCGGGGACACCAGGTGGGTGCGGCCGCCCTTGCCCTGCCGGCCCTCGAAGTTGCGGTTGGAGGTGGAGGCGGAGCGCTCCCCGGGGGCGAGCTGGTCGGGGTTCATGCCCAGGCACATCGAGCAGCCCGCGTGCCGCCACTCGGCGCCGGCCTCCTTGAAGACCACGTCCAGGCCCTCGGAGACGGCCTGCAGGCCCACCCGCGCGGAGCCGGGGACGACCAGCATCCGCACGCCGTCGGCGACTTTGCGGCCCTTGATGACGTCCGCGGCGGCGCGCAGGTCCTCGATGCGGCCGTTGGTGCAGGACCCTACGAAGACGGTGTCCACGTTGATGGAGCGCAGCGCCTGCCCGGCCTCCAACCCCATGTACTCCAGGGCCTTTTCGGCGGCGAGCCGCTCCGAGGCGTCCTCGTACGACGCCGGGTCGGGGACGGACGCCGAGAGCGGGGCGCCCTGGCCCGGGTTGGTGCCCCAGGTGACGAACGGCGACAGCTCGGCGGCCTCGATGACCACCTCGGCGTCGAACTCGGCGTCCTCGTCGGACCTCAGCGTCTTCCAGTAGGCGACGGCCGCGTCCCAGTCCTCGCCCTTCGGGGCGTGCGGACGGCCCTCGAGGTAGGCGAACGTCGTCTCGTCGGGGGCGATCATGCCCGCGCGGGCGCCGGCCTCGATCGACATGTTGCAGATGGTCATCCGGGCCTCCATCGAGAGCTTCTCGATGGCCTCGCCGCGGTACTCCAGGACGTAGCCCTGGCCGCCGCCGGTGCCGATCCTCGCGATGATCGCCAGGATCAGGTCCTTGGCCGTGACGCCCTCGGGCAGCTCACCGTTGACCGTGATCGCCATGGTCTTCGGGCGGGCCATCGGCAGCGTCTGGGTGGCCAGCACGTGCTCGACCTGGGAGGTGCCGATGCCGAACGCGAGTCCGCCGAAGGCGCCGTGCGTGGAGGTGTGCGAGTCGCCGCAGACGACGGTCATGCCGGGCTGGGTCAGGCCCAGCTGCGGGCCGACGACGTGCACCACGCCCTGCTCGACGTCGCCCAGCGGGTGCAGCCGGACGCCGAACTCGGCGCAGTTCTTGCGCAGCGTCTCCAGCTGGACCCGGGAGACCGGGTCGGCGATGGGCTTGTCGATGTCGAGGGTGGGGGTGTTGTGGTCCTCGGTGGCGATGGTGAGGTCGAGACGGCGCACCCGGCGGCCGCCCTTGCGCAGGCCGTCGAAGGCCTGCGGGCTGGTCACCTCGTGCAGCAGGTGCAGATCGATGAAGAGGAGGTCGGGCTCGCCCTCGGCGCGCCGGACGACGTGGTCGTCCCAGACCTTCTCCGCGAGTGTCCTACCCATCGCTGTCCCTCCGGCCGGCACGTGGCGCGCCGGTCCAACTAGATCTGTGGGAGACGGCGCCCGCACCCCTGCTTCCGGGCACCCGCCGCCGGGCCCGGTGGTCCACGGGCCGCATTGCTTCCGTGCATCCAGAGTGGCGGGTTCCACGGAAAATTGAACTTGCGTTTCACAGAGTGAGACGCAAGTATCGTTTCATGGACAACAGTAGCGGCGTCGGCGTTCTGGACAAGGCGGCCCTCGTCCTGAGCGCTCTGGAGTCCGGTCCGGCCACCCTCGCGGGCTTGGTCGGGGCGACCGGACTGGCACGACCCACGGCCCACCGCCTGGCCGTGGCGCTGGAGCACCACCGCATGGTGGCGCGCGACATGCAGGGCCGTTTCATCCTCGGCCCGCGCCTGGCCGAACTGGCCGCGGCGGCGGGCGAGGACCGGCTGCTCGCCACGGCGGGACCGGTGCTCACCCACCTCCGCGACGTGACCGGCGAGAGCGCCCAGCTCTACCGCCGCCAGGGCGACATGCGCATCTGCGTCGCCGCGGCGGAGCGCCTGTCGGGCCTCAGGGACACGGTGCCCGTGGGTTCCACGCTGACCATGAAGGCCGGTTCCTCGGCACAGATCCTGATGGCCTGGGAGGAGCCGGAGCGGCTGCACCGCGGTCTGCAGGGCGCCCGGTTCACGGCGACGGCCCTCTCGGGCGTCCGGCGCCGCGGCTGGGCCCAGTCGATCGGTGAGCGCGAGCCGGGCGTGGCCTCCGTCTCCGCCCCGGTGCGCGGCCCGTCGAACCGCGTGGTGGCCGCCGTCTCGGTCTCCGGCCCCATCGAGCGTCTGACCCGCCACCCGGGCCGGATGCACGCCCAGGCCGTCATCGACGCCGCCGGCCGCCTGTCCGAGGCGCTGCGCCGCTCCTGAACCCCGTACTCCCCGTCCCCGGGAAGGGCCCGCCTCAACGCCGCGGCGGGACCTTCCCCGGACTCGGGCGCCGTCGGCCGTCGCCGTCGGCGCCTCCTCCTTTCTCCGGCCGGTGCGCGAACCTGTCCTTCGCACACCGGCCGCGCCGTTCCGGCGGCTCCCGCCCGCGCACCCTCCCCGCCCGCCCCTTGCGGTCGACGAACGCGCACGCGGTGTGAGGGAACGCGTCGGAAGCGTGGGCGTGGGGCGCCTCCTGGGATTCCCCGTACCGGACGACGCGGTGCGTCCGCGGCGAGGCGGTGAGCAGGACGTGGCCGAGGAGTCCGCGCGCCGGTACGGCATCGAGCGAGCGGTGGGCGCCGCGGGACGGCGAAGGCCCCCTCACCGCAGTGAGGGGGCCTTCGCCAGGTGTACCCCCGACCGGATTCGAACCGGCGCTACCGCCTTGAGAGGGCGGCGTGCTAGGCCGCTACACAACGGGGGCGTGGATCATGCGTTTCCGCAGATCCTGCTGGTCTACCTGGACTCGAACCAAGACTAACTGAACCAGAATCAGTCGTGCTGCCAATTACACCATAGACCAATGATGGTTTAGACCAGTCAGTACCCCCGACCGGATTCGAACCGGCGCTACCGCCTTGAGAGGGCGGCGTGCTAGGCCGCTACACAACGGGGGCCCTAGCGATCCTGCATCGATGACAGTGGGAGCTACCCTGGCTGCCTTCGCGGGAAGGATCTGTACCCCCGACCGGATTCGAACCGGCGCTACTGCCTTGAGAGGGCAGCGTGCTAGGCCGCTACACAACGGGGGCTTGCGGATGTGATCCGCTGGTGCAGATGAGCTCTGCGAGCTGGCCTACCTGGACTCGAACCAAGACTAACTGAACCAGAATCAGTCGTGCTGCCAATTACACCATAGGCCACTGGAACGCAAGCCCCTGAGGGGTTCTTGTTCTAGTTCTGCGCTTGGGGCTCCGGCCTTCCGGCCCGCTCCCCTCGGCGCAGGAAGAACATTACCCGAAGGTGGACGGGGCTCCAAAACGGGTATCGGCGAGTACCGCGGGAAGTTCGGCGAGGGAGGCGATGCGGCGGGGCCCCACGGGCGGTTCGACGGCCGCCCAGGCCTTCCCGCGGTCGATCCACACGGACAGCAGCCCGGCCTCCGCGGCACCCCGGCCGTCGATCTCCGGATGGTCACCGACGTACGCCACCTGGCCCGGGGGCAGCGCCAGCGCCTCGCAGGCGGCGAGGAAGGCGCCGGGCTCGGGCTTGGAGACGCCCAGTTCGGCGGCGCACAGGACGGCCTCGAAGCGGTCGTGGACGCCGAGGACGCGCAGCTTGCGGTCCTGGACGTGGAGACTGGAGTTGGAGAGCACCGCGTGGCGGTGGCTGGCGGCGAGGGCGTCGAGGACGGGCAGCACGTCGGGAAAGAGGCTCCAGGCGGCCTCGTAGTGCGTGACGTACCGCCGGAACCAGTCGTCGGCCTCGGCGTCGGTCAGTCCGGGCCGGCCCAGGAAGATCCGGGTGCGGTCGCGCCGCTGGGTCTCGAAGTCCACCTCCCGCGCGGCGAACCGCGCCCACTGCCGCTCGGTCACCTCCCGCCAGCGCGCCAGCGCCTCCTCGACGGAGGCGTACCCGGCCAGCAGCCCCTCGGCCGCCAGGTGCGCCCGCATGCCCTCGCGGTCGGCGGAGGTGTAGTCGAAGAGGGTGTCGTCCACGTCCCAGACGACGGCTCGGATCACCATGCCACCGACGGTACCCGGAGACGACGAAGGGGGCGCCCGAACGCTTTCGGGCGCCCCCTTCGAAGGCCTGCTGCTACGCGGCGAGCTTCGCCAGCGCCGCGTCGATCCGGGCCAGCGTCCTCTCCTTGCCCAGGACCTCCAGGGACTCGAAGAGCGGCAGGCCGACCGTGCGGCCGGTGACGGCGACGCGGACCGGGGCCTGGGCCTTGCCGAGCTTGAGGCCGTGGGCCTCGCCGGCGGCCAGGACGGCCTCCTTCAGCGACTCGGGGGACGTCCAGTCCGCCGCGTCCAGCCTCTCGCGGGCCGTGCGGAGCAGGGCGTCGGAGCCCTCCTTCATCGCCTTGTTCCAGGACGCCTCGTCGAAGACCGGCTCCGGCAGGAACAGGAAGTCGACGTTGTCCGTGATCTCGGAGAGGACCTTGAGGCGGGTCTGCGCGTGCGGGGCGATCGCCTGCCACTTGGCCTCGTCGAAGGCCTCCGGGGCCCAGGGCGCGAAGGGGGCCCTGAGCCAGGGCGCGCAGCGCTCGGTGAAGTCCTTCACGTCGAGCATGCGGATGTGGTCGCCGTTGATCGCCTCGCACTTCTTCAGGTCGAAGCGGGCCGGGTTCGGCTGCACGTCGGCGACGTCGAAGGCCGCGACCATCTCGTCGATCGAGAAGACGTCCTGGTCGGCGGAGAGCGACCAGCCGAGCAGGGAGAGGTAGTTGAGCAGGCCCTCGGGGAGGAAGCCGCGCTCGCGGTAGAGGTTGAGCGAGGACTGCGGGTCGCGCTTGGAGAGCTTCTTGTTGCCCTCGCCCATCACGTACGGCAGGTGGCCGAAGGCGGGCGTTCCCTTGGCGATGCCCAGCTCGGCCAGCGCCTTGTACAGGGCGATCTGGCGGGGGGTGGAGGAGAGCAGGTCCTCGCCGCGCAGGACGTGGGTGATCTCCATCAGGGCGTCGTCGACCGGGTTGACCAGCGTGTACAGCGGGGCGCCGTTGGCGCGGACGATGCCGTAGTCCGGGACGTTCTCCGGGGTGAAGGTCAGTTCGCCGCGGACCAGGTCGGTGAAGGTGATCGTCTCGTCGGGCATCCGGAAGCGGACGATCGGCTCGCGGCCCTGGGCCTTGTACTCCTCGACCTGGGCCTCGGTGAGCTCGCGGCAGTGGCCGTCGTAGCCGGAGGGCCTCCCGGCGGCGCGGGCGGCCTCGCGGCGGCTGTCGAGCTCCTCCTGGGAGCAGTAGCAGTGGTAGGCGTGGCCGGCGTCGAGGAGCTTTCGCGCGACGTCCCGGTAGATGTCCATGCGCTGCGACTGGCGGTACGGCGCGTGGGGGCCGCCGACCTCGGGGCCCTCGTCCCAGTCGAAGCCGAGCCAGCGCATCGAGTCGAGCAGCTGGGTGTAGGACTCCTCCGAGTCGCGGGCCGCGTCGGTGTCCTCGATGCGGAAGACCAGGGTGCCGCCGTGGTGCTTGGCGAACGCCCAGTTGAACAGGGCGGTGCGGACCAGGCCCACATGGGGGTTACCGGTGGGCGACGGACAGAAACGGACGCGTACGGGGGAGCCGGGTGCGCTAGCCACGCTTGACAACCTTGTTGGTGAGAGTGCCGATGCCTTCGATGGTGACGGCGACCTCGTCGCCGACGTTGAGGGGGCCGACCCCAGCCGGGGTGCCCGTGAGGACGACGTCGCCGGGGAGCAGCGTCATGGCCTCGGAGATGTTGACGATCAGGTCCTCGATGGAGTGGATCATCTCGCTGGTGCGGCCGAGCTGGCGCTGGGCGCCGTTGACCGTGAGCTGGACGGTCAGGTCGCCGGCGGCGGCGATGTCGAGGCCCGTCTCCACCCAGGGGCCGAGCGGGCAGGAGGTGTCGAAGCCCTTGGCACGGGCCCACTGCTTCTCGCGCTTCTGGACGTCGCGCGCGGTGACGTCGTTGGCGCAGGTGTAACCGAAGATCACGTCCTTGACGCGCTCGCGCGGGACCTCGCGGCACATCCGGCCGATCACCACGGCCAGCTCGGCCTCGTGGTGCACCTCCTGGGAGAAGGAGGGGTACTGGATCTCGTCACCGGGGCCGATCACCGAGGTGGCGGGCTTGAAGAAGGCGAAGGGGGCCTCGGGCACCTCGTTGCCCAGTTCCTTCGCGTGGTCGGCGTAGTTGCGGCCGAAGGCGACGACCTTGTTGGGGAGCACCGGGGGCAGCAGCCTGACCTTGCTCACCGGGACCTTGGTGCCGGAGAGCTCGAAGTCCGCGAACGGGATGCCCTTGATGATGTCCAGGACGAGTTCGTCCTGCTTCTCGCCCTCTACCGCGCCGAAGGCGACGTTCCCGTCGATGGAGAATCTGGCGATGCGCACGGGATGCTTGTCCCCTTGACCGATCGGCTGACGTCTGACGCTCCAGGCTAACGCGGCAGGGCCCCCGCCCCGCGCGACGACGACGAGGGGCGCCCCCCGTCACCCGGGGGGCGCCCCTCGTTCGGCGGCCTTGAGCGTTTCGCGGCCGGCGTCCGTATGAACCGGTGTCACTTCGCGGCGTCGGCCGCGACCGGGATCTCCATGAGGACGGTGCGCTTGGGGTTGGCCGTCTGGGCAGGGAGGTCGACGGTGTGCTCCGGCCGGACCGGCGCCTGCAGTTCATCGGCGCCGTCCAGGTGCGCCAGCGTGGTGCGTCGCGGGTTGGCGATCTTGTGGAACATCATCGTCGTCTTCACCGTTTACTTGACCCTGTCCTGTTCACGGGCGCCCGGAGGAGGTGGAGGACTCCGGCGGGGCGCGGGTTGTCGGTTGTGCCATCCCTGTAAAGCGTCAGGCTAAACATGCGATTCCCCGCCGATCGTGGCCGAAGGCCTTGATCAGGGTGTGAGTTTGCTCACGAAGTACCGGGTAAAACGCCCATTCCGGACCCGTCCCCGAGGGGGCGGAATCGGGCATTCCCCCCTCGAAGGCGTCATTCCGCTCCCGATCATGGCGACTGGGACACCGGAGCCGCCCCATCGGCTTGTGGCTATACGCCCCTTATCGGCGAGATCACTTTCTACCGCCGGTGACTCGCCGCTCACGTGGTGTCACGTAACCCAACGGTAAGGCCACGGGCCTTGTTGGAGATCCTGCACTGTGCTGGAATTCCACGGAACCGCCGCAGGATCGAGCCGGCGCACAGGGGGCGCACAGACGCGCCGAGTGGCGGGCGAGAATGGGGGAACCAGCGCCGGTCACTCACGACCACCACGGGGCGTATTCAGGGCGCCCCCATGACGCCGACACCGTGCCCCGCCGTTCACCCGGAGGGGCGCCTGGTTCAGAGGTTGCGACGCTAGTGCAGGGACGTTTCAAGAGGGATGGCAGCGCTTCGGCGGAGCCGGAGCCGCAGGGCGGGACTGGCCCCAAGGCCGTCAGCTCCTCGCCCCAGCACGCCCAGAACCAGGGCCCGGCCCCGTCCGGGAACGGCGGCGACGGCTCCGCCGGGGCACAGGGTCCGGCGCCGGCCGCGCCGAAGGACCCGGTCGGCCCGGGGTCGCGCATAGCCCTGCGGAACTGGCGGATCTCGACCCGTCTGGTGTCGCTGCTCGCCCTCCCGGTGGTCGCGGCCACCTCGCTGGGCGCGCTGCGCATCAACCAGTCGATGGACGACATCCAGCAGCTCGACAACATGAAGCTGCTGACGGACATGACCAAGCAGGCCACCGAACTGGCCCACGCCCTCCAGGAGGAGCGCGACCAGTCGGCCGGCCCGCTGGCACACGGCGGCAAGGCCACCGACTTCTCGGTCAAGGGCTACCGCGACAAGACCGACCGGGCGCGCGACCTCTTCATCGACAGCTCCGAGGAGATCGACGACGCCAGCAAGGACGGCGACCTCAAGGGCGTCCGCGACAACCTGGTGCAGCTCGCCGGCGAACTGGGCGAGCTGGAGAAGATCCGCAACACGGCCTTCCGGTCGGAGCGGAACTCCACGCAGACCGTCGAGGGCTACCACCGCCTGATCGAGAAGCTCGTCGAGCTCTCGCAGGACATGGCGGAGGCGACCAGCAACCCCGACATGATCCAGCGCACGCGTGCCCTGGCGTCCTTCTCCTCCGCCAAGGAGTACGCGTCGATCCAGCGCGCGGTCCTCGCCGCGGCGCTGCCCGCCAGCAACACCACCAAGGGCGAGCTCTCCGAGAACGACCGGCTCTACGCCGAGTCGGCACTGGCCAGCCAGAAGTCCGAGCTCCGCAGCTTCAAGAGCGTCTACGGCGATGTCGCCGCCACCGAGCTGCTGCTGCCGATCGAAGAGGGCAACACCACGATCAAGGCCACCGACGAGTACGCCGGGCGTGCCCTGGCCTCGGAGTTCGGCCTCACGTCGGTGGGCGCGCGGTCCTACCGCGACTGGCTGGACGACAGCTCCACCAAGATCCAGCAGATGAAGAAGATCGAGCTCACCCTGCTCGAGGACATGGAGCAGAAGGCCCGTGAGCTGCGCAGCGCCACCGAGCGCGACGCGATCGTCTCCGGTGTCCTGATCCTGCTCGTGCTCGGTGTGTCGCTGGTCGGCGCCTTCGTCGTGGCCCGCTCCATGATCCGCTCGCTGCGCCGGCTGGAGGACACCGCCACCAGGGTCGCCCAGGAACGCCTGCCCGAGCTGGTCAAGCAGCTGTCCGAGTCCGACCCGCAGGACGTCGACACGTCCGTGGAGTCGGTCGGCGTGCACTCCCGGGACGAGATCGGCAAGGTGGCCGCGGCCTTCGACGACGTGCACCGCGAGGCGGTCCGCCTCGCCGCCGAGCAGGCCCTGCTGCGGGGCAACGTCAACGCGATGTTCACCAACCTCTCGCGCCGCTCCCAGGGCCTGATCCAGCGCCAGCTGTCGCTGATCTCCGAGCTGGAGTCCCGCGAGGCCGACCCCGACCAGCTGTCCTCGCTGTTCAAGCTGGACCACCTCGCCACGCGTATGCGCCGTAACGGTGAGAACCTCCTCGTCCTCGCGGGTGAGGAGCCCGGCCGCCGGTGGACCCGTCCGGTCCCGCTGGTCGACGTGCTCCGTGCCGCCGCCTCCGAGGTGGAGCAGTACGAGCGCATCGAGCTGGCCTCCGTGCCGAGCACCGAAGTGGCCGGCCGCGTGGTCAACGACCTCGTGCACCTGCTCGCCGAGCTGCTGGAGAACGCGACCTCGTTCTCCTCCCCGCAGACCAAGGTCAAGGTCACCGGTCACGCGCTGCCCGACGGCCGGGTGCTGATCGAGATCCACGACACCGGCATCGGTCTGTCGCCCGAGGACCTGGCGGCGATCAACGAGCGGCTCGCCTCGCCGCCCACCGTGGACGTCTCCGTCTCCCGCCGCATGGGTCTGTTCGTGGTCGGCCGGCTGTCGCAGCGCCACGGCATCCGCATCCAGCTGCGTCCGTCCGACTCCGGTGGTACGACCGCGCTGGTCATGCTGCCCGTCGACGTCGCCCAGGGTGGCTATGGTCTTGTTAATGTTAGGGAACAGAGAGGGCCGGTAAATTACGAACACTGGTTTTCCGTCAATCTTGATATACCGATCATCAGAAAAG